>JAYUTS010000317.1:0-2327 GCA_043754995.1 Chitinophagaceae bacterium | reverse complement strand
TCATCCGCAGGATGAAACGATCAATGGCTGCAGTCATATCTTATGGACGGGTTCTGTTATTGATCAAACATCAACTGCACGCAATGCCGTGTTTTATGGCGATAAAGCAATTGATCGTAGTCCATGTGGTACGGGCACCTCTGCACGTATGGCACAATGGTATGCAAAAGGTAAATTGAAATACGGCGATCAGTTTATACACGAAAGTATAATCGGCAGTAAATTCATCGGTACAATAGAAGAAGAGTTAGAAGTGAATGGAATGAAAGCAATACGTCCGGGTATTGAAGGTTGGGCGAGGATCTATGGATACAATACCATCAGTATTGATAAAGATGATGATCCGTATGCGTATGGATTTCAGGTTATCTAAGTAAATGTTGAATTGTATTTACTGAAGATGTGGAAGAGATGATGATAGTTTATATTCTATTGTACCGCTCCTTCTCTTTTGGATTTGAAATACAGACCGAAGCGGCTGTAGAAGGAGTTGGAGGTCTGACGATAAATGTCTGACTCCGACAGAAGCGTCGGAGATGAGGCCGATGATCCGTATGCTTACGGGTTCCAGGTTATCTGAACCCCCGCATTAGCGGTGCAGGCATGATTTATTGGATTTATGGTATGAGCAGGATAGAGTTTCAGAAAACAGTTTCCTTGTATAAAAGTAATTCATTTAAAATATTCAATAAGGGTAACATGAGAAAAAATATTTTCTTTGTGCTGATTTGTTTGATAAAATTAAATCTGTTTGCACAAAACAGTTTGCAGAAAATTAAAATTCGAGTTGACCAGTAATAATACAAAGATCACTGTGCGGATAGAAGCGAATCATGAAAAAACAGCCGGTCGGGTTTTTGGTTCACGAATAATAAAAGATGAATAATAAATTATGAGTAAAGCAATTATTGTTGGTGGCGGAATTGTTGGTTTGAGTTCAGCTTATTACCTGAAGCAATCGGGCTGGGAGGTAACGGTGCTGGACAAGGGCGATTTTTCTGACAACTGTTCTTATGGCAATGCCGGTTATGTATGCCCCAGTCATTTTGTTCCATTGGCAACACCTGGTATTGTGTTGCAGGGATTGAAATGGATGTGGAATTCAAAGAGCCCGTTTTATGTTGAGCCACGTTTAAATGCGGCACTGATTTCATGGGGTTTGAAATTTATGAGAAGTGCAACAGCCAAACACGTAGAAGACTCGGCAATACCTCTCCGTGATATTGCTTTCTTCAGTCAACAGTGTTATGAAGAGTGGGCAAAGATCCCCGACTTTGATTTTGCTTACGAAAAGAAAGGACTGCTTGAATATTTTCAAACAACAGAAAAAGAAGAACATTCCCATCACGCTGTTGAAGATGCAAAAAAAATAGGCATTGAAGCAGAGCTCTTATCAGCAGCAGAAGTGCAGGCCATGGAACCAAATGTCCAACTCAATATTCGTGGGGCATTGTATTTTAAAGGTGATGCACATCTGTATCCGCAGAAACTGATGAAGGGGTTAATGACTTTGTTGAAACAAATGGGTGTGGAGTTGATCTCTAATGAAGAAGTTATAAGGTTTGAAAGAAACGGCACACAAATAAAAACCGTTTATACAAAGCAACAGCAATACAATACTGACCTGGTGGTGATTGCAACGGGTTCATGGTCCAGAGAAGTTGCTTCAATGGTTGGTTTGAATCTGCCGTTAATGCCCGGCCGTGGTTATTCGGTTACATTGGAAGATTCTCCTTTTCAATTGAATTACCCTGCTGTGTTGCAGGAAGGTCGTGTGGCCATTACACCAATGGATCAAAATAAGATCCGGTTTGGAGGAACAATGGAAATCACGTCAACAAAAACTCCTCCACGTATGAAACGTGTTGCCGGTATCCTCGAAGCAGTGGAACGTTATTTGCCGGAGTTTAAAATACCCATGCCATCATTAGAGAGCGTATGGTATGGGTACAGACCTTGTTCAGCAGATGGCTTGCCGTATATTGGCAGGGTAAAAGGAAATGTAATTGTTGCTACCGGCCATGCAATGGTAGGATTGAGTTTGGGCCCGGCCACTGGTAAGTTAGTAGCTGAACTGGCAAATGAACAAACAACCAGTGTTAATATTAATCCTTATAACCCTGAACGATTTTCATAAATTGTTGTTATTCGTAAACACAGTCATCATTAAATACATTGTCATGAAAAAATTGGTTTTTATTCTTGCCTTCTGCAGTAGCATCAGTACACTTTCTGCTCAACATCAATTGGTAAAGTTGTGGTCAACCGATACTATTTTAAAAGTACCTGAGTCTGTTTTGTTTGATGGAAAGAACAAGGTTTTGTAT
>JAYUTS010000316.1:0-2334 GCA_043754995.1 Chitinophagaceae bacterium | reverse complement strand
TTAGGTATAAAATGCAGGAATTTGTGAAAATTTTTCTGGTAATGTTTTTTATCAAGCTTATAATAAAAAGCGCCCTTCCTTGAATTTACTTTATCCTTGTCTTTTTGTTTTAATAGTAAACCGGTTGATAAAATTTTACGACTGAAATTTCTCTTATCAAATGGAGTTTCATACACATCTTCAAAAAGATTTTGCAGTAAGGGTAATGTAAATTTGGGCGGCAGTAATTCAAACAACAAAGGATGTAAAGCAGCTTTATAACGAAGCTTTGCTTTTGCCATAGCCACCATCTGTTGATGATCAAAAATCAGCTCGGGCTCTTTGTTTAAGGGAAACCATTCCGGGTGATACTCATCGCTGATTTGTTTTTCATATTGCTGAATATCAAATATATTGTGCAGAATGGGCCGATAACAATGGCCGTGCAGCAAACATCATTTTACCTGCTGCTGCTTCATTCACGACCGAGTTTCAGCCATCTTTATTAAATGGTATCATGACGTTGAAAGCAGAAGCAAATGCGATCATTACAACCGATACAGAAATAAAAACAGTAAAGCAGCCTTTTGTTGCCATTCCTTATTATGCATGGGCCAACAGGGGCAAAGGCGAAATGATGGTATGGTTCCCTGAAAAAATTAAAGCTGTGGATATCATCACAAAATAAAAAAGCAAACAATCAAGACGTACATAATAATCATTTAAAATGAACACATTAAAACAATCCGAAGTTTGGTTTGTAACCGGCAGCCAGGATCTGTATGGCGAGGAAACATTGAAGCAGGTTGCCATCCATTCACAGGAGATTGCAACTTCATTAAACAATTCAACCGTTATTCCTGTATCAGTTATTTTCAAACCTACTGTAAAATCTCCTGAAGAAATTTATGCCGTTTGTGCTGAAGCCAATGCAGTAACAAATTGTATCGGCATTATTACATGGATGCATACATTTTCTCCTGCTAAAATGTGGATCAGGGGGTTAAGCATTCTCCATAAACCGTTGCTTCATTTGCATACACAATTCAACCGTGATATTCCTTGGGGTGAAATTGATATGGATTTTATGAACCTGAACCAGAGTGCACATGGCGACAGAGAATTTGGATTTATCATGAGTCGAATGCGATTGAAGCGTAAAGTAGTTGTTGGTCATTGGCAGGACCCGAATGTATTGGATCGTATCAACACATGGGCAAGAGCAGCAGCCGGCTGGAACGATTCACAAGGTGCACGTATTGTTCGCTTTGGTGATAACATGCGTTATGTTGCTGTTACCGATGGTGATAAAGTGGAAGCAGAAATGAAGTTTGGTTACAGCGTTAACACACACGGCATTGGTGACCTGGTTAAAGTGATCAATGAAGTAAGTGATGCAGATGTTGACAAACTCACACAGGAATATTTTGATACATACAATGTTGTTGCCAGCTTAAAGAAAGATGGTAAACAATATCAATCACTACGTGATGCAGCAAGAATTGAATTAGGGATGCAGTATTTCCTTGAACATGGAAATTACAAAGGCTACAGTGATACGTTTGAAGACCTGCATGGCATGAAACAATTGCCGGGCATCGCTTCGCAACGTTTGATGGGCAAGGGCTATGGCTTTGCCGGAGAAGGGGATTGGAAAACAGCAGCATTAGTACGCACCATGAAAGTAATGGGTACAGGTTTGAAAGGTGGTAATAGTTTCATGGAAGATTATACTTATCATTTCGATCCGAAAATCCATTGGTATTGGGATCACACATGCTTGAAATATGTGAAAGCATTGCTGATGGAAAAGCAAGTTGCGAAATTCATCCATTAGGTATTGGAGGCAAAGAAGATCCTGTACGTTTGGTATTTAACGTTGCAGCAGGGCCTGCACTCAATGCATCAATTGTTGATATGAGCAACCACTTCCGGATGTTAGTGAATGAGGTGCAAGCAGTAGCACCAGTTGCTGATCTTCCGAAGTTACCTGTTGCAAGAGTGTTGTGGAAACCATATCCGAATATGAATGATGGTTGTGCAGCATGGATACTGGCAGGTGGTGCACATCATACTGGCTATAGTCAAAACCTTACATCAGAGCATATGGAAGATTTTGCTGAGATGGCGGGAATTGAATATGTTCGCATTGGTCAAAAGACAGATCTCTATCAATTTAGAAATGAACTTCGCTGGAGTGAAGTATATTACAGATAATTCATAACAATTGCACTATTACCAAACTATATAAAAATTCTGCATGAATCAAAACCTCGCTCTTGCCGACTACCTGGTTTTTATTATTTATTTCATTATCGTAGCCGGGTATGGTTACAGCATTTACCGTAAACGTAA
>JAYUTS010000315.1:0-12255 GCA_043754995.1 Chitinophagaceae bacterium | reverse complement strand
TATTTTGTAACAAGAACCAGTCAGCATGACCAATTTTATTCCCATCTTTCCACTGAGTGTAATTGTTTTCCCCGGTGAAAACCTCAACCTCCACATTTTTGAACCACGATACAGGCAATTGATTACAGAGTGTTTTCAGGAAAAAAAACCATTTGGCATTCCGGCCGTAATGAACAAAGAACTGAAAGAGCTTGGAACATTAATAGAAGTACAAGAAGTTAAAAAAATTTATGACGATGGCAAAATGGATATTACTACCAAAGGAGTAAAAGTGTTTCGCTTGCTGGAACTGATTAAAGAAATACCTGAAAAATTATACAGCGGTGCCATTGTAACGTACCCCGAAGATGAAGATGACGGCAGTCGTTTGCTCATGCAGAAAGTAGTGCAGGGTATTAAAGAACTCCACAAACAATTACAGGTAAGCAAAGATTTTAAAAAACCGGAAGACGAATTGAAAGCATTTGATGTGGCCCATCATATGGGGTTGAATGTGGATGAGGAATATGAACTGCTGGGCTTGTTTCGTGAAGCCCAACGGCAGGAATATTTAAAACGGCATTTAAGCAAAGTGCTCCCGATGCTCGCCGAAATGGATAACCTCAAAGAAAAAGTAAAACTCAACGGCCACTTCAGGAATTTAGAGGGGTTTAGTTTTGATCTGTAACTTCGTTTCATGTCCACCACCATTTGTTTCGATTTTGGGAACACCCGTTTAAAAGCGGCCCTGTTTGAAAAAGATCAGCTCAAAGAAATTATTATTCTTGACAATGATCACAAAGAAACTATTGAAAACATCGTTCAGCAATATCAACCGGAGTTTTCCATATTATCATCTGTTGTCAATCATCAGCCTGCGGTAGAAGAAGTATTAAACAACCGCACCAACTTTCACAAATTATCGCATCTTACCAAATTGCCTTTTACAACACCTGTTGGTAAACCAGAGACAATCGGGGCCGATCGCCTTGCACTTTGTGCTGCAGCCGTTTATTTATTTCCCAATAAAAATAATTTAGCCATTGGTATTGGCACCTGCATTACCTATAATTTCATCAACAACCAGAACCAGTTTTTAGGAGGCAGTATATCACCCGGTTTGGAGATGCGTTTTAAAAGCATGAACCAGCTCACAGCCTTGCTGCCATTGGTTAAAATGGAATGGAACTTCCCCTTAATTGGCTATGATACCAGGACCAATTTGCTCAGCGGAGTTGCCTGGGGTATGGCCAAAGAAATTGATGGAATCATTGATGCTTATGCTGAAAAGTACGGGAACTTTAACGTGCAATTAACCGGGGGCGATACGCTTCATTTTGCTCCTCTGCTCAAAAACCAGATATTTGCAGACCCTCAACTAATATTTAAAGGTCTGTATGCAATCAGTGAGTATAATCGTTAACCGTGTTTTTTTGTCTTTTGTGCTGAGTTCAGCCATTGTCATCCCCGCCCTTTCTCAGGATAATTCACCCTGGAGCCGTTATGGATTAGGCGATATTGTTCCTTCCGGTAATATTACCAACAGGGGCATGGGTTATGTATCGGCTGCTTACAGCGATTTTCAAACCATCAATTTTGTAAACCCTGCTTCTTACAGCAAGTTTGGTCCACAAAGAGCTATTCTTGACCTGGGCCTTGATATCAACAGCAGGAAACTCAGCAATAATAAAGGAACTACTTACACTTCCAATAATGCATCCATTCCTTATATAGCAGGTGGTTTCCAGGTAAAGCCCGAAAAAGCGAAATATGATTGGGGAATTGCATTTGGTTTACGACCTCTTACAAAAGTGAATTACAATATTCAAGGTGGCGAACGCATAGGTTCCGGTGATAGTGTACAACGCATATTTGAAGGTAATGGTGGAACCTACCAGGCTTTTGTAGGAACAGGCTTTGGTATTAAAGATTTCAGTATTGGTTTTAACACCGGTTACCGTTTTGGTTCGGCCGATTATACAACGAGGGTTTCAATTTATAATGATACAGTATCTGATCGTTACAGGGCAGGGCAAAAAAAGATCCGCAATAATTTTGGTGCACCTTTAATGGAAATAGGAATTCAATATAAGATTAAACTGAAGGAGGATACTGCCAATAAAAAAAGAAGCTCACTGCAATTGGGAGCCTATACAAGTCTTCAAAGCAAAATGCGTGGTAGCCGGGATGAAGTGCTTGAAACTTATACCATCATTGATGAAGCCGGTAATGAAAGAAGAGTTGATTCGGTTTCTGAAACGAAAAATATAAAAGGCAATATTATTTATCCTTCTACCTATGGTTTTGGTTTAATGTATGATGCACAGGGAAAAGGTAACCTGAAATTGGGTGCCGATCTTGTACTTTCTCAATGGGGCAATTACCGTTATTATGGTAACAAAGACAGTTTGCAAAACGGATGGAAAGTTAATTTAGGCGGGCAATATTTACCTGATGCAACAGGCCGGGCAAAAACTTATTGGGGACAAGTGATCTACCGTGCGGGTTTTCATTTTGGAGTTGAGCCCTATAACATAGATGGCGATATGAAAACATATGGAATAACTTTTGGTGTTGGGTTACCCATTAAACGTTATTCATTTGCTGAAATTAACCGCAGCAATATTGTAAACGCTGCATTTGAATTCGGGCAACGAGGTAACCGCAGCACATCTTTATTACGTGAAAACTATATTCGGTTTACAGTTGGCTTCTCGTTAAGTGATATCTGGTTCATTAAACGTAAATATGATTAATTGGATTGACGATAAGATCAGCATCTTTAAAGCAGCAGCTTATATAGCAGGCTGCTTTTTTTTCTTTGGGTGCGAAAATGATATCGAAGAAATCCGCAAGCTGCAGCAAAGTCAACTCACGGTTGATGAAGTAAAAGAAGTGACCAGTTATCTCAGTACAGGGGGCAGATTAAAAGCCAAACTTACGGCACCGTTTATGCTCCGTTATTACGACAGTGTACCAAGGGTTGAGTTCCCCAATACCCTGCATGTTGATTTTTACAACGACAGTATGCAGATTGAAAGTTATCTCGATGCAAAACATGCTTCCTATTATGAGCAGCAAAGTCGTGTTATACTTACTGATAGTGTGGTAGTAATACGGATTGATGGCGATACACTTAAAACCAACGAACTGTTTTGGGAACAGAACCTGCACAAACTCTTTACCAACAGCGATGTTGAAATACGTCAGAAAACAAAAATCATTTACGGTAAAGGATTTGAAAGTGATGAGCAGTTAAAAAATTTCAGGATCGATTCTATTACCGGTATTATATTGGTAGGGGCTTCGAAGTTTGCTGGAAATTAGCCGAACATATCAGTTGTAAGCAAAAAAATGATTCTATTTTTGACCTTAACCAAAACTGCCGGGTATTTGATCACTTTTGTAAAATAACTGAGGCATGGGTATTGAAAAGGACATTCATCAATTAAGAAAATTCAGAAGCGAACATCACAAATCTGTTGTAAACCTGATTTTTACCCACAACTGGATTTCAGAAAAAATAAAAGAATACCTCGAAGCCGAAGATCTTACACTTCAGCAATACAATATCCTGCGAATTTTGCGTGGCAATGAAAAACCGTTATCTACTTTACAAATACGGGACCGCATGCTTGATAAGATGAGTGATACCAGCCGTATTGTTGATCGCCTTGTTTTGAAGGGACTGGTAAAAAAAACTACCTGTAAAAAAGATAAACGGTTAGTAGATGTGATCATAACAGTAAAAGGTAAAAACCTTTTAACTAAATTGGATAAAAACCCCGAACTGATCGATGGCGTTGCCTTTAATCTCTCGGAAGAAGAAGCAAAGGTTTTGAATCAGTTACTCGATAAAATAAGAGGTTCTGTTTAATTTAGAATATGATTCGTTTTTTATTTTTCATCAGTTTTATAGCAGCAACACATTCCATCATTGCACAAGCAAAGCAGGAGTTCAGAGCTGTGTGGATTGCAACGGTTGATAATATCGACTGGCCTTCTAAAAAAGGCATTGCAGTTGATTCACAAAAAGCAGAGTTCATTCGTTTGCTTGATCTGCATCTCCAAAATGGAATGAATGCAGTGGTCATGCAGGTGCGTCCAGCAACAGATGCCTTTTATCCCTCTCCCTATGAACCATGGAGCGAATGGTTAAGTGCCGTGCAGGGAAAACCTCCATCACCATATTACGATCCATTGCAATTCATGATCGCTGAAACGCACAAACGTGGAATGGAGTTTCATGCATGGTGCAATCCATACAGGGCCGATTTTAAATTGGGTAAAGCATCTATTGCCTCTTCACATATTACAAGGCTGCATCCCGATTGGTTTTTGGATTATGGTGATAAAAAATATTTTGATCCCGGTAATAAACAGGCGCAGGCATTTGTGGTAGAAGTAATCCGGGATATGACCCAACGATACGAAGTAGATGCCGTTCACTTTGATGATTATTTTTACCCGTATCGCATTGCAGGAAAAGAATTTCCTGATTCAGTTACATATCAGCAATATGGAAAGAACATGCAAAAAGATGACTGGAGAAGAAGCAATGTGGATTCCATCATTCTTTCATTAAGTAAAATCATAAAGCAAACAAAACCCTGGGTGAAGTTTGGTATCAGCCCGTTTGGTGTTTGGAGAAATAGTGATAAAGATTCCCGTGGCAGTAATACCAAAGCAGGACAAACAAACTATGATGATCTGTATGCCGATATTTTATTGTGGCTGGAAAAAGATTGGATCGATTATGTTGCACCACAATTATACTGGGAGTTCGGACACAAAGCAGCGCCATATGAAGTATTGATTGATTGGTGGAGCAAACATACTTATGGTAAACATTGTTATATCGGGTTAGGTATTTACCGTGCCGGCAGTAGCGATGTATGGAAAGACCGTACTTTAATTCCACGCCAAATTAAATTGTTACGTAGTACACCTAATATGCACGGCATGATTTTTTTCAGCAGTAAAACATTCAACAGGAATCCCAATGGATGGAATGATAGTTTACGCCTGCATTATTTTAGGGAGCCTGCAATTGTTCCTGAAATGAATTGGATGCCGAAGAGAACTAAATAAAAAAGCTGCTTCAATTGAAGCAGCTTTTTATTATAAGATTATTCATTATGAAGGATCGCAATGATTCGCATTGATCCAATTGCCTATGCTCCCCGCAGCAGAACCGGCTGCAGCGTTGGTAGTAGCAGCGGTTTTTGGCTGTACTTTCAATGTGCCTCCGGCACCATTTGCAGAAAGTTTAGGTTTTGTACTCAACCAGTTTTGAACAATTGTTACATTGGGCCAAACAGTAGCTGTTGGAAAAACATCATCATCACTTAATAAAATAGCAGCTACCTGGCAAAAGCCTTTCTTCGCATCAGAAATTCCTCCTGCATTGGAAGTGTTCCAAATAGCTCTTCCTTCTGCTTCAGTATAAAATTTGCCGCCAATTGTTATAACACCTGCATCAGCACCATTTACATCTGGCCATACAACACCGGGCTTTGAAAACCAATAACCCTGGCTAAAAGAGCAACCTTCTAACGGTCCTTCGGCTTTACATCCAAAGCCGGGAAAACAAATTTGACCACAGCCGGTATTTCCTCCACTCTTGTAAAAAGCAACAGCATTAGGGTTAACCTGTACATTTTCATCAATGGTTAACCGGTAATACGATTTTGCCCCACCAGTAGTTCCGAAATTAAACTTCACCACATTACCAGTAGCAATGTTACAAGCATTGAAAATAGAAGGATCCTGTTCGTATGTTGGTGTAAAGGGAGTCCAGGTTGTTCCATCAGCACTCGTAGCTCCTGAAATTACATCTGTAAATAAAACGCACTGACCTAGTGTAATATTCCAATGGCTGAGGTCTTGAACTGTACCGTTAGAACCATTGCCCGGATTTGGATTAAGTACACTCCATGTCCAGGTCCATGTACCATTCCCATTATTTGTAACACTTTCCAATGTAATTGTATAAGGGCCTGCACAGGATGGATCAGAAACAACTCTTGCGCCAATGGTTGTATTTGTACTGGGAGAAAGATTTTGTTCTTCCAGTCCGCTTGCAACAATTTCTTTACTTTTTTCACAACCAGAGAAAAGGGTGTTTAACAGGAAAACAATCCCCAATACCGAAAAAATTTTTTTCATGTTTTAGTGTTTTTGAGTGATAAAAAATACTGCAGGTAAATGGAGGTGTTTCGGGGAAAGTGGACTTAGAAGCAGAATATAAAATTAATGTTTAATAAAGAAGATAACCAACTATTATTTGCGTTTTTTTAATTAATCTTTGACAGCACAAAAGATGAATTATTTAAAGTAAACTTTATGAATACCCCCAGTGAAATAAAATTTTTGGAAGGCCCTCAAAGCAGGTGGAGAGAGTTTACGTTTGCATTGAAAGTATTTATTGAGTTTATCAAAGGATACAGAAGTTTGTCTTTCGTGGGGCCTTGCGTAACCATTTTTGGCTCAGCCCGTTACAATGAAGGCCACGAATATTATACACTCACTCAAAAGATAGGAGCTGAGGTGGCAAAGATGGGATTTACAGTTATGACAGGCGGGGGTCCGGGTTTAATGGAAGCGGCCAACCGTGGTGCAAAAGAAGTAGGTGGCCGGAGCGTAGGTTGCAATATTGAATTACCCTTTGAGCAAAAGCCCAATCCGTATCTTGATCGCTGGGTGAGCATCCGGTATTTCTTTGTACGCAAAACATTGCTCATTAAATATTCGTATGCCTTTATTTGTATGCCTGGTGGATTTGGAACACTGGACGAGTTGTTTGAAGCGATTACTCTTATTCAAACAAAAAAAATCAAAGATTTTCCAGTGATCGTGTTTAGCAAAGCATTTCATAAAGAAATGGTTGAACACATTGAACTCATGAAACAGAAGGGAACGATTTCGCCTGAAGATGATCAACTGCTTCTTGTAACAGATTCAATAGAGGAAGCCATGCAGATGCTGGCAGTCAACAGTATCAAGCGGTTTGATTTGCGCTTTGAACAACCAAAAAGATTTCGTTGGTTATTTGAACGAAGAACATGGAATCAATAACCAACTATACTTTTTTCCTGTTTACCAGGTAAACTCCGGTAAAGATCAGCACTGCTGCAATTAATTTGTAGGATGAAAGTTCTTCCTTAAAAAACAAAACCGATACAATGGCAGAGAAGACCGGCTGCAGGTAAATATAGGAACCTACTGCGGCGGCACTCAGGTGTTGTAATCCATACACAGTAAAATAATAAGCCAGGAAAGTAGCACCAATTACCACAAAAATTAACGCAGCAAAATGCGATGCGGTGAACAGTTGCCAGTTAACCCCAATAAATTCCTGCCAGCAAAAAGGAAGAATCATGATAATGCCAAAGCTGAAAACCCAGCGAATTACATGTACGGGACTATATTTCTGCATCAATGGTTTTACCAATACATAATAGAATGCATACGACACTGCATTGATCACAATCAGGATATCACCCAACAACATATTACTGCCAATAGACGAATGTTCTCTTGCAAGAATGAGTAATACAGCACCGCTGATACCAAGTGAAAGTCCAAGTAATTTAAGTGAGGTTAACTTTTCAGTTTTAAGTGCAAAAGCAAGTAATAAAATAAATACAGGTGTAACCAGTATAAGCAAAGCTCCGTGAATGGGGGTGGTTAAAGTAAGTCCTTTGATAAACAGCAACTGGTTGATGGCAACACCTGTTAAAGCGCATAAAAGAAAACGAGGGATATCTTTTTTATCAATACCAGCTTTTGAAGGCTTGAGTAAATACAATAACCAAAATAGCAAGATGGCTACTGCTACACGAATCAGGTTCAACCCAAATGGTTTGATCAATGTTGGTGAAATATATTTCACTACACTGAAGTTGATACCAAACAACAGGTTTGTGATCAATACGGCCCAATGTGCTTTCTTTGCTTGCAGTGCAGTCAATAGAAAAAAATGAAGCGCAAAGTTATTGGGAAATGAGTTACGCCAATAGTTTGTCTGTAGGCAACAAAATTGTTAAGATGGCAGTTTGAAGAGAATGAGCCTAAAAGAAACGGAGGTTACTAATGTGTTTATTTATTTGATTTTTTGGGTATATGATAAATATACGAAACGGTAGCATAGATAAATTTTAAGTTTGCACCATCATAGGCTTTAAAAAAAGTTCTCCTTGGGCTAAATACAATTCCAAGAGAGTGTTTGTTTGTTAACCTGTATTTCATTTCACAAAATGGATATATTGAAGCAAACGTTTTGTTACGGGTTCCTCCATCATTGTAGAAATCTGCATTAAGGCGTTCAAAAATCCCTTCATTTATCCAGGTTGGGAATCCATCAAATTTTATTTTAAGCAGGTCTAAGCGTAAATTTAATCCGATACCCACTGAAAGCTTTTTAACGATATCGAATTTGAGTACAGGAGCCAATATTAAACTTATCCCTGACATTGAGAATGTTGAAGGCGCCGTATAATTTGCATAACCCCAGTTGGTATTGCCTTTAGCCAAAACAGGGGCTACTAAAATTATATTTTCAAGTTGTAGGTTCCTCACTTTTTTCCCAAAGCTGATTTCAGATCCAAACATTAGTACAGGCATGATGTTTAGATTGAATTTCATTTTGTCAAGAAATGGTTGAACGTATTCGTTTGGTGCATCAAACTCATACTTGGTTACATTTACTCCTGCACCCAGAAAATAAGTAATCTTTTCTCTTTCATCAGGTTGGCCTTTATACAAAGCATAGGCTGTTGTGTTGGCATTAATTGCTTTGCAAATAGTTACCATGTCTTTCTCATTCCACTCGACCATTTCAAGCTTTTCTTCCAGTTTTTCGTTGCCGGATACATAAGGCAATAATTCCTGTAGGTAATAACGATATTCTTTGATAGAATTTACTCCATAAGCTTCTATGGTTCTTAAGTAACGAAGGGTAATTATTTGTCCTCCCGGCTTCTGAATAAAATAATTAATTCTGTTTCCATCTTTGTACGAATAGAGGGTAAGTTTTTCTCCAATCAATAAAATTTTAAGAAAGACTGATTTTGTTAAGGAGGTTTCTTTTATTTCTTTACCCGGTAAAGAATTTGCTACGTTCAGTTCATGTGTATAAATTTTTACTTTTTCAAAAATGAAGGAGCCTCGTCCTTCAACCACTAACTCAGCAATCGTTTCCGGTAATATTAGTTTCGGATTTTTATCTTTCTTTTGCGAATACAGGAGGATCTCATTTGCGCCTGGATAATATTTAAACTTCTTAACAAAGCCGCTTAAGGAACTGCTATCTTTTAAATTTACTGCTGCTGCTAAAAATTGGCCATGTGTTTTTGCGATGAATAAAAGCGAGAGCAAAGTCAATAATTGGATTCTTTTCATTTATTGTGTTCTTTCGATTCGCAAAGTAGAGGGTTTTTGTTCAGTAAAAAAAATGAAGCCATTATCTTTTTGGCTTGCTTTGATGTAGTAAATCAATCACTTGTTTATAGACACTAAAATCTTCATCAGTAAATGATTGCTTATAACTAAATGCGTTTGCAGTTTGTATTGCAGTGTGCAGATTAAACAGATCCTGCTTTACAAAAGGAAAATATTGTTGACCCTGCATGTAAGCTGCCAGATATTCCTGTTCAGGTTGCCCCGGAGTAGGAATCAGCATTGCTTTTTTGTTTAGCCTGATAAGATCCATCAATGTTGTATAACCACTTCTGCAAATAATTAATTGAGCAGATGTCATTGCTTCCTGCAATGCCTGCGCTGGCAAATGATCATGAACGATGATATGTTCATAAAAAGGAAGCGACTCCTTATGCTGCTCCGGTAATCCTCTTACCAGTAAAACTTTGCCATCGTAAGATTGCAGTTGATGATAAAGTTTTTGCTCAAAGATTGTTCGTTGAGGTTCGGGTCCTGATAATAGAATCAGCAGATCATAAAGAGGATCAGCCGTTTTGCCTTTTTCAAATCTGGAGATCAAACCAAGATAAGTTGGTTGAATAATTGGTTTTACCGGATGCGATAATTCTCCTGCCAGGTTTTTATTGCCTTCCAGATCGGGCACCCAAACGCTGTTGAAGTTTTTCATATACCGGGCATGTATTTGCTGCAGCAAACGATTCAACCATTTTCCTTTACCTGAATGAATGAGTAACTGATGTGTGATGTAAATACTGAAAACTTTTTTGTGATAAAATCCGGGGCGGTTGTCGCTGATGATAAAATCAAACTCCTCATTCATCAGCAATTCATTCAGCCATTGATGTTCTTTACGGATTTTGCTGATGATACCCGGCAATTGCAGGAGCAAGCTGCCAAACATAGATGATCCGGAACTGTAGCGGATGCAGTATCCATCCAGATGCTTTACTTCTATACCGGGAAATTCCCTCGTTAATAAACTGGCGGGTGCCCCGGAACTTGCCAGTACTACTTCATAGTGCTTTTCCTGTAAATAACGGACAACAGGGATGCAACGGGTAGCATGACCAAGGCCCCAATCAAGGGGAGCCAGTAAAATCCGGGGCTTTTTTTGTTCATTCATTCAAGAAATAACAATAATTGAGGTGAAAAATAGTTATTTTGTAAGTCAGGTTTAAAACAAATATCCAATGAACCCTAAAAACTTTATGATGGTACAGATGCAGCGTTCAACCAGGTTTGGCTTTCTTTTGTTATTAGTAGCTGTGTTGTTGATGGCAGGTTGCAGTGCATCAAAGAAAAACAGTTGCGGATGTCCAAACAAAAAAGGAATGGTGGGTTATTAACGGGCCAATGAAAAAAAATCATGAAACACAACCAACGAAGAGATTTATTAGTGCTGTTGAATAATGAGCACCGCAGCCAGCAGGCCATTGATCACGAAGTAGAGTGGCTGCATGATGTGTTGTTTCATGTAGAAGCACTGGAGAATTTTTGCAGGGCACATGAATTATTAGACCTGAACCGATACAAAGTGATTGGCCATATTGGTAAAGTGAAAAAAGCTGTACTGCGAAAAGATTTTAAAGCATTTGAGTTTATAAGTAATAAGAATTAGGGCTAAGAGTTCAAAAGAAAAAAGGAGATAAAAGAGAAAAGGAGGTTCACCATGAACCTCCTTTTCTCTTTATGCTCATAGCTTATAAAAACTTATCTCCTTTATTTCGTCTTACCTCAGCTACATATTCTTTAATCTCCTGCTCTTTATCTTTTTTGCAGACGAGCAATACATCTTTTGTATCAACAACTATAAAATCATCCAGTCCCTGCAACAGCACCAGTTTTTTATCATCGGTATGCACCACATTTTTAGTGGCATCAATGATCATCACATGTTTTCCCGCAACGGCATTACCAAAATAATCTTTCTCCATATTTTCATACGCACTGTTCCAGGTACCCAGATCGCTCCAGCCAAAAGAAGAGGGCATTACATACACATTATCGGCTTTTTCCATAATACCGTAATCAATGGAAATATTTGTGCATTGTGGATAGATACGGTTAATGGCTTCCTGTTCTCTTGGCGTATTCAACAACTCTTTCTCTGCCACAAACAACTCATTCATCTCCGGCATGAATTTATCAAAGGCTTTTACAATGTTTTTTATTTTCCAGACAAAGATGCCGGCATTCCATAAAAAATCACCGCTGCTTAAAAATGTATTTGCCAGTTCAAGATTGGGTTTTTCTGTAAAGGTTTTTACTTTATATACACTATCGGCCACGGGCATGGGTTCATGTTGAATATAGCCATAACCGGTGTTGGCATAGGTTGGTTTAATGCCCAATGTTACCAATGCATTGATGCTGCTTACAAAATCAAACGCATTCTCACACGCTTTGGTAAAGGCCGGGGCATCAAGGATCAAATGATCAGCGGGGGCACAAATGAGCAAACCTTCTTCATCGAGTTGCTGCAACTTATAAGAAATATATGCAACACAAGGAGCTGTGTTTTTGCGGGAGGGTTCACACAAAATATTTTCAACGGGTAAACCGGGCAATTGTTTTTTTACAATCTCTGCATACTCTGTTGATGTAACAACATAAATATGTTCTTTGGGAATAAACTGCAGATAGCGATCGTATGTTGACTGAATGAGTGTACGGCCGGTATGCAGAATATCTAAAAACTGTTTGGGAAACCCGGTTCGGCTCATGGGCCAGAAACGACTGCCGATTCCACCGGCCATAATGGCTACATAATGATTTTTGTTCATAGTGAATTGTGAATGGTGAATGGTCAATGGTCAATGGTCAATGGTCAATGGT
>JAYUTS010000314.1:0-12267 GCA_043754995.1 Chitinophagaceae bacterium | reverse complement strand
CCGTTGCAGCCCAATCTCCATTGTATTGATTCATCTGCCCCACTTTTTCTTCAAGGGTCATCAGTTTTAATACGGAATCAACACGTTTGTCTATTCTGCTCATCTGCGCATGTATCATCTGCATATAAACGCAGGCAATCAACAACAGAACAAGTTGCTTTATCATTCTTATGTTCATAATGTAAATGTAATTGGATAGAACCTTGATCGAAAATCAGATCATACTTACTATTATTGATACACTCTCACATAATCAATTTCCATTCGTTGTGGAAAGATCTTATCATCAACGCCAAACTTTCCACCCCAGTTGCCGCCAACGGCAATATTCATGAGCAAATGGAATTCTTTGTCATAGGGCCATGTATCACTTCCTTTATGATCGTTCTTAAACTCCTGGTACTTTTTGTTATCAATAAAAAAGGAAATCATTTCAGGTGTCCATTCAATAGCATACACATGAAAAGCAGTTGACAGATCCGTGATGTGCAGTCCATTGCTAATTTGAGTTCCCTTCATACCATTATAAGCACCTGTATGAATTGTGCCCAATGCAGAGTCGGGCCAGTAACCAACGTTTTCCATAATATCAATTTCACCGCTTTGAGGCCAGCCGCCATATTCCCAGTTGGTTGGCAGCATCCATATAGCCGGCCACATACCTGTGCCTGCAGGAAGTTTGGCTTTTATTTCAAAGCGGCCATACTTCCAATCGCCTTTATTTTTTGAAACCAATCTTGCTGATGAATATTTTGCATCCTCCATATTTTCCTTGTGCGCTTCAATGATGAGCTTTCCGTTTTCCACTCTTGCATTTTCTTTGCGGTTATGCGTATAAAACTGCAGTTCATTATTTCCCCATCCGCAGTTTTGCGGACAGCCCCTGCCTTTATCATAACCCCATTTTGTACTGTCGGGTAATCCTGCAACAGTAAACTCATCAGACCAAACTAATTTTTTAAATATACTTTGTGATAGTGCATTATTGCAACAAAAACCGAGCAATGCTATTGAAAGAAAAAACAGAAGTGTTTGTAAATTACGAATCATGATCATACGGTTAAACGAATGAAAAAAAAGTTGCTGATAAAAGAAGAAGTGAAAGATGTTTAGTTGAAAAAGAAAATATGATTCACTCCTCTATTGATTATAAGAAATAATTGCTGCCAAATTTATTTACTGATACACCCTTACATAATCTACCTCCATCGTTGCATTGGTAACTCCAGGATCAACTGCACCTCCAAATGATCCGCCCATGGCCACATTCAGAATCAAGAAAAAATCATGATTAAATGGAAGGGATGGAGAATTAACCACTGTATGAATCAATACATCATCAGCATATATCTTAATAGCTGATGCGGTCCAGTCCAATTTATAAATATGAAATTCAGTGGATACATTGCTGATCACTTTGGTATTACCATCTGCACTGCCGCCTGAACGACCGGGATAATGCAGTGTGCCATGAACACGGTTGAGATCGTTCCCCTTATGCTCCATGATATCAATTTCACCACATGCGGGCCAACCTGCTGTTTTAAAGTTACTTCCTAAAGTCCAGATAGCAGGCCATGTGCCGCCTCCCGCAGGGAGTTTGGCTCTTACTTCCACCACACCATACTTAAAAGAAAACTTTCCGTTCGAAAGCATTCGTGCTGATGTGTAATTGCTGCCGCTGAAGTTTTCTTTGATGAGATTAATGCGTAACACTCCATTTTGTACAATTACATTTTCTGTACGGCTGGTGTAATACTGCAGCTCCCCATTGCCCCAACCACCTGCTCCAAGATCATACCCCCATTTAGAAGGATCGGGTGAACCATTGGTATTAAACTCATCGCTCCATAATAATGAAAATGCAACAGATACTATTACCTGTATTGATTTGGAAATAGTTTTCCCGCTTGCACTTTTCGCTATTACATTCACTGTATATGTTCCGGTTGAAGGATACTTATACGTAACTGCGCCGGAAGGAACATTCTGGAATACACCATTGCCAAATCCATATTCAAAACTCACTGCATTGGTTGCTGTTGCTGTAAATGAAACATTACCGCTGTTATCGGTACTAACCACTGCTGAAACATTGAGATTCGAAGGGCCTGCATCTGTATTATCCGGGCTGCCTTTTTTCTTACAAAAAGAAAAAGACAGCACGAATAACAATAAGAATGGTTTGAACCTTATCATAGATTATGGTTTCACTTTTAATTTCTGATACCACGAATTACCATCAATACCAATATTACGCAGGTGCACTTGTGTTGCAGACACAGACAGTATCTCATATGTAACGCCCCCTGTACCAAAGTTAATAATTCCATTACCCGGAACGGTAAACTGCACCTTTGTTGAATTAGCAGGAGTTGAGCCGGATGTTGCATCCATAAAAGCCAGCAGTCTTGAACCGCCTGTGTTGATGGCATAACAATTATCACCACCACCAAAACCATAGAAAGCACTTGCTGCACCAATTGAAAACGATGAGCCTTTGTTATCAATGGTCATGGATATTCTGTTCAGTACATCTTTGGTAAAAGTGATTTCATCATCATATGCACAGGCTTCTCTTGAGTTAGGTCCCGCTGCATACCAGATAGGTGAAAATTGATCAGCAGGGCCCACACCAAAATGTCCTGGTGCATCACGATCTGTAACCCATACTCTTGATGTTCCGTTTGTTAACCCTGCAAGGATGTTTGCCGGTATTTCAAATGCTACAAATACTTTTATTACTTTACTGATGGTACTGGTAACACCTGCTGTACCAATTGCATTGACTATTATAGTATAGCTGGAAGTGCCGGGGTTGGAGTATTTGTAAGTAAGCGTTCCCGAAGGCACCACTCTTGTTATACCATCACCAAAATCTATTTTATAAGTAATGGCATCTTTGGCTGTAGCGGTAATGATTACATTACCTGTTCCGTTTCCATTGGGGTTTGCACCATCAACACCTGCTATAACAGTGGTTAATGTAAGACCCGTTGGTGTTTTAATATCGCCCAATGAATATTCTTTCTTTTCACAACCATAAAAAACAACGGTTGCAAAAAGAAACAAAGGGATGAATGATTTTATATGTATCATAATTTACTTTTTTGAAAATTAATTAAGTGAAATATCATCAAAATAATAAGTAAAGTTGGGAGAACCGTCGCCCATTGTTCCAAGATCAAAAATGAACACAATTTTCTGATAGAAGTTTCCCACATTGATTGCGCTGAAATCAAATGTTAACTCTTCCCATGCATTGGCAGTGGTTGTAGCTACTTCTTTTTCAAAACTGATTCCACCATTTGCAGCGTTTTCAACTTTCAGTAACAATTTAGCTCCTATCCTGGGTGAGTACACTTTTACTTTGAATGTTTTTAACACAGAAAAATTTATCGGGTTTACCATTTCAATAACGCTTCCGCCATACACTTCTCCTGCATTTTTAATCATCCTTGCTACTTTACTGCTGGTATTAATTCCTGCTGGAAAAGGATTATTGATAACGGTAGAATTACCACCTCCAAAATCGACGAAGTTATAACTGAAAGTTGTTGATTGAAATGTGAGTGGCAATGCCAGGTAATTCGGTTGCACATTGGTCGTTAAGAAACTCACATCATCCCAATAAAAGATTTTTCCGGTACCTGCTACTCCAAAGTCGAAAAAGATGGATGCCATATCATAATTAAATGAAAGATTGATGGCAGCAGTGCCTGCAGATTGATTTGCAAAATCAAAAATTAATGTTTCCCATGTATTGGCAGCCTGTGTCATAGCTTCTGTTTCAACCGACCTTGTATTATTGGTGCGATCTTCCACTTTTAAACGAACACGGATACCTGCAGCAGGAGAATACACCCGTACGCTCATTTGTGTTGCGCTTGCTGTAAACGGAATTTTTGAAGTAAACCCTGCGCCAATTGTTGTACCAGCCCATGTTTCAGCTCCATTTGGTTTGGTGGTCTTCTTCACATTATTGGCAGCATTAACAGGATCAACAGCATTAACCGATTGATTATTTCCAAAATCAATAACTGTATAATTCACATTTGGCAAATCAAAGGTTACAGGTAAAGCAAGCAAACTTGCCGGCAATTGATTGGATAAACGTATATCATCAAAGAGGAACGTGAAATTTGCTGAGCCATCACCCATGGTTCCTAATTCAAAAATGAGTACAATCTTTTGGTAACTATTACCTGTGTTGATGGCGTTAAAATCAAATGCCAAATCTTCCCAAACATTAGCAACCGAAGTTGTTACCTCTTTTTCAAAACTGATTCCTCCATTCGTTAAATTTTCCACTTTCAATAAAACCTTTGCGCCAATTCTTGGAGAGAATACTTTCATGCGGAACACTTTATTCGCAGAAAAATTAATAGCACTGCTGAGTGCAATCAAACTTCCGCCCCAAACCTGTCCGGCATTTTTTACCATACGGCCAACTTTGGCACTTGTATTAATACCACTGATCTGTGGGTTATTAATTCTTGTAACAACACCACCATCAAAATTGGTAAACGTATAATTAATGGATGCTGATTCAAATGTGATGGGTAGTAATAACGGATCAACAATGGTAATTAACTTGATTACTTCTGTTGTTGCAGCACCACCGCTGTATGCAACTACTTTTACGGAGTAAGTACCTACTGCTGCATACACATGGCTTACTGTTGCACCTTCTAAAAAAGTAACCGGCACTTCATTCGGAACATCACCAAAATAAACCTTGAAATTTGTTTCGTACAATGCAGTTGCCGAAACATTCACTTTAAAATTATTAGCCGGATCGATAGTAACAGTTGCCTCTAAATTTTCAGGAGCCCTGAATGAAACGGTAAGTGATTTGGTTACTTCTGTTGTTTGACCAGTTACGTTATAGCCAACGATCCGTACATTAAACACGCCTTCAGCATATTTATGTGTTACGCTTTTACCGGCAGCTACTTTTGCAGGTTGTGTGGTACCATCACCAAAGTAGATATCGTAGGATATAGCACCTTCACCAAAGGGTGTAATCGTTACATTACCCGTATTATCCTGCGTAATATCAAACATGGCTGATAACTTATCCGCTTTTTCTGCACTTGCCAGAAAGGATAAATCATCATTGCTCTCCGGTTTGCATCCCGTAATAACCAGTAACAGGAGTACAAACTGGAACATATATTTTATTGTATTCATGATCTTCAGTTTTTAAATGTGTTGGAATTAATAGCCGTTATTTTGGGTTAATCCTGAAATAGATACTTCCAATTGTGGAATGGGAAATACTTCATGCTTACCTGCAACAAAGCCTGTGATTTTAGTTGCAGCCAACCCTGTTCTTACCAGATCAAAAAAGCGATCGCCTTCCATACCAAGTTCCAATCTGCGTTCATCCCAGATGGCCTGCTTTAATGCTGCACCGCTTGATGTATTGTTGTGCAGCATATCTCCAAATGCACGTTGACGCACACGGTTGAGATAATCTTTTGCTTTTGTATCATTCGGTGTTGTTGAACGATTGAATGCTTCGGCAGCCATGAGCAATACTTCTGCAAAACGGATGATGCGGAAGTTATTGGTATAGTTTAATTCCAACTGACCACTTGTTTCTCCTTTGCGTGGCAGATATTTTTGATTATACAGACCTGTATTTTTATAAGGTGCTACCTGGTAGGTAATATTGAAAGATGGATTGGCTGTTTTGTACGCTTCAATATCTAACACCGTTACAGCTTTACGCTGATCGCCTGCTTCATAAGCATTGGCCAGATTTTGTGTGGGAAGATTGGTACTCCAACCTGCAGCATAAGGCATAGCAGCAGTTCCATTCAAACCCCTGATGCCACATTGTTGTGCTGCATAATTTCCCTGACCTCTTGTAGCACCACCCCAATTATAATAAGGAGAGGTATTGGAATACTGAATTTCAAAAACAGATTCAGGACCATTTTCACCGGCTGCTAAAAATGTTGCGCCAAAGTTTGATGGCAATGTAAATGCATTGGCAGTAATCACAGTTTCCAACACTGTTGCAGCAGCATCAAATTTATTTTGATACAGCAATACTTTTCCTAACAAGGCCTGTGCAGCATATTTGGTAATTCTTCCTTTCTGTTGCTGAACAGCAGGTAATACAGCAATAGCAGCGTTGAGATCAGCTTCTATTTGCTTATAGACTTCTGCCTTTGCAGTGCGTTGTAAACTTTTACTTTCGGTAAGGCTTAAACGTTTTTCAACAAACAGCGGCACATCACCAAACATTTTGACCAATGTAAAATAATAGTATGCACGGATGAAATACACTTCACCATACAATGCTTCCTTTCCTGCAAAATCAATTGTTTTACCGGCAAGATTAGCAGCTTTGTACTGTGTCATATAATTGGCACGGTTCACACCTTCATACGCCGATTGCCATATTTCAGTTAATGCTGAATTCACCGGGGTATGTGTGTAGTCATCAATTTGCTGAAGTGATAATACATCGGATGCATTTTCACCGCCACTCACAGCATTATCAGAAGCAATATCAGCAATGGGCACTACCTGGTTGATCCATTGTAATGGAGTATATACACTTACAACCATTGTACGGTAATCCGTTTCTGATTGCAGGTAATCGAGTTCTGTTATTCTGAAATCCTCACGGGGATTATAATCCACCCATTTTTTACAGGAGGCAAGCAGCAGCATGAACAGAAACAGGCGTGTTATTTTTATTGTTATCTTCTTCATTGTAGAATATTTTTTTGGAAGATTATAATTTGATGTCAATACCAAATGAATAGGTTCTTGCCTGCGGATAAGCACCACGATCAACACCGGTATCAAGAATGCCGCCGGATATCTCCGGATCGAATCCTGAATACTTTGTGAAGGTGAATGCATTTCTTACCTGTGCATAGATCCTGAGACGGCTGAATACTTTCTTTGTCATATTTTCAGGAAATGTGTAACCAAGCTGCAGGTTCTTGATCTTTACAAACGACCCATCTTCAACATATCTTTCTGATACACGGATATTGCTGTTGGCATCTGTAAACGAATAACGTGGAGTTCTTACATCATTGGTTGTGCCTGCACCAGTCCAACGGCCCAGCACATCTCTTGATTTATTGGAATAGTTTGCATTGCGTTCATATGCTCTGTAAATATCATTACCAACAGAGGCATAAGTGAATACACTAAAGTCGAAATTTTTATACTCCAATCCAACATTCCAACCCATTGTAAAGTCAGGGAACGGATCACCAATTTTTGTTTGGTCAGCAGAAGAGATAACGCCATCACCATTTACATCTACATATCGGATATCACCAGGCTGTGCACCACTTTGTACAGGAGCTTTCGTGATTTCATCAAATGTCTGGAACAAACCATTGGTGCGGTAACCATAAAAATAACCGGGTGTAAATCCTTTTTCAAAAACAGTTACACTTTGCGATTGACCATTGAAATAATAGCCGCCCAGAATTTTTGCAGTACCATCGCTGTTGGTTGCAGTTACTAAATTCTTTGCAGTAGTGAAAGTGAGAGAAGTATTAAAGCGGAAATCTTTTCCAATTGTTTCATTATAACTCAACGAAACATCCATCCCTTTGCTCGATGTAGAACCAATATTGGCAGTAGGGATTGGAACAGTGCCCAGATATAATGAAGCTGATGGTGTAAACAACAAACCGTCCACTTTCTTTTCAAAATAATCAGCAGATAAAGAAAATTTCTTTTTAAAGAAGGTCATATCAAAACCAACATTCATCTGCAATTGTTTTTCCCAACGCAGAGTATTGTTGGCCGCAGACCCTACAGTTGAACCCGGATAAAATACATCGCCAAATGTGTAACCATTGCTGTTAGCAGTGGGTCCATAGCTTGGGCCACCGGTTACAATACCTACAAATTGAGGGCTTACATTTTCATTACCAATTGAACCATAGCTTCCCCTGATCTTTAAGTAATCAATAAAATCAGACTTAAAGAAGCTTTCATTAGATACCACCCAACCCAGCGAACCTGAGAAGAAGTTGGCAAACTTGTTATCACTGCCAAATGCATAAGATCCATCACGACGTGCAGTGAAAGAAGCTAAATACTTACTCTCAAAATCATAATTGATCCTGCTGAAGTAAGAAAGATTTCTTCTGAAGTATTGATAATAATAACCGGCAAGCGCATTGGTATTGGTTGCTGTATTATTTCCTGTGGCTGATGTAAAATCAGCAAATTCCCATGAGTTGAACGGCACATCCTGCCGGCTTGCACCAGCCGCATTGCCCGATGTTTTTGCAACAGAAAAACCAAGTACAGTTTCAAAATTATGTTTGTCAGCTATGTTGAAATTATAATTACCAAAGGTTTCCCAGGTATAATTAAAGTTGCTTGTTTTCTCGTGTGATACACTGTTGAAACGACCGGCAACCTGTGAACCATCTGCATTCATACTGTTCTCCACATTCAACGGGCCGTAGAATACAAGTGGGGAGAAACTCTTGGCATTACCATCATATTTGGTATAACCAAAGCGAGTAGTAAGTGTAAGGTCTTTGATTACATTGTACTGCAGTTCAAACTTACCATAGAGTTTATTACCTGTATTCTTATTATAAGTATTATCGAGTTTGGTAAGCGGGTTAAAGATTTCAGACAGCAACAGATTACTGAAACCATATTTACCAACTGTATTCGGTACTGTATTATAAACAGGAACCGTAGGGTCAAAATTCAACGCACTGCCCAACACACTGTTGAAGGAATTTTCCTGCACACCTTTTGAATCAAGTAACACCCCTGTTGTATTGATAAGGAATTTTAATTTAGATGTGAGGTTAAAGGAAAGATTAGCCGTGAAGTTGCCACGGTTAAATCTTGATTTATCATTGCCGCCAACAATACCACCCTGGTTTAAATAACCGGCCGAAAGAAAATAAGACATCTTATCGCTTCCACCACGAGCAGAAATGGTATGTGTCTGGAAGGTTGCATTTTTAAATACTTCATTCTGCCAGTTGGTGCCAACACCCACTGTGGTAAGGTTGGGGAATATGATATTGCCACCTGCTGTAACACTACCTTCATTAATCATAGCAGCATATTCAGATGCGTTCAACACACCAATCGTATTCATTACCTGCTGCACACCATAGTTTGAACTGATAGTGATTTCGGCTTTCTGATTTTTACGACCAGATTTTGTGGTAACCACAATTACACCATTACCACCCTTTACTCCATATATAGCAGTAGTGGCTGCATCTTTTAATACACTGATCGATTCAATATCAATTGGATTGATGGAATTAAAATCGGTTAATGTTTGAGGTACACCATCAATGATCACTACGGGATCGGTACCGGAGAAAGAAGGAATACCACGGATGAGCACAGTAGGTTTTGAACCCGGTGATCCGCTTTGGATCACATTTACACCGGCAGCCCTGCCCTGTAAAATCTCTTCGGTACGGACAGGTTTCAGTTTGTCAATGTCGCCAGCTTTAATGGTTGAAATAGCACCGGATACTTTTGTTACCCGTTGCGTACCATAACCTACCACAATCACTTCACCGAGATTGGTTGTGGCGCTTTCTTCCAGTTGGATGTCGCCGGCACTGGTACCGTTAACTGTATAACGCAGGGTAGTCATTCCTGCATAAGAGATAACCAGCACAGATCCTTTGGCTGCTGAAATGGCGAAACGGCCATTAGCATCCGTAAGTGTGGAATTGGCTGACCCTTCTACCAGAACAGTTGCACCTGCAAGTGCTTCACCGGTTCCTTTGTTTTTAACGCTTCCCGTAACAGAAAGATTCTGTGCGAGAGCTTGCTGCAAAAAAGTGCCGAGGAAAATTACAAGACACAGTATTGTGTTCTTACATTTCATAAAGCATTCGTTTTAGTTTTAAAATAATCATGGAAAAATCGAAAGATTAAAATTACTCCCAACCACTACAGAAAAGAAAAAAACAGCCACTTCATTACTACATCACAAAATACAAAGCATTGATTTTTAGTTATTTTACACTACATCATTACTACATCAACAGATTTTTTATACATTCACTGTTCAATTGTCCTGGATCAGATGAAGCGACTGCTGTTCATTTTTTGTTTGCCACTTGTTTGCTTTGGGCAAAACACCATTGGTTTACCCGAAGTAATCAATTATTCAAAGCAATCTTATAATGCCGGACTTCAGAGTTGGGATATTAAGCAGGATAAAAATGGCATTATCTATATTGCCAACAATGAGGGGCTGCTGAGTTTTGATGGCAGATTCTGGAACCTCTACCCACTCCCCAACCGCACTATCGTAAGATCCGTTGAAATAGCACCAGATAATAAAATTTATGTTGGTGGACAGGATGAACTGGGCTACTTTTCGCCGGCCGGTAACGGAAAACTGGTTTATCACCCCCTTAATGAATTAATTCCGCCAAAGGATCAATCCTTTGGCGATGTATGGGATATTGTATCATTTAAAAAAGACATTTTCTTCCGGGCTTCCAATAAAATTTTCAAATTCAGCAATGAAGCAGTTGCCACTTATAAGGCAGTATCTGAATGGGGGTTTCTGGCAGTTTGTAACAACAAACTCTATGCACATGATTATGCATCGGGGTTAATGCAGTTTGATAATAATGTGATGACTGCACTATCCTTTAAGGCGAGTATTCCTGTAAACGACCCTGTTACAGGTATCTTACCAGGGAACAATGACAGTGCGTTAATTACTACGCTTAAGAATGGTTTGTTTATACTTTCCAGCAATCGTATTGCAAAAGTTTCATCATTCAATAACGCTTTGTTTGAAAGTGAACGTATTTATGCTGCAACTACTATTAACAAGGAATGGGTAGCATTAGCAACCAGCAATGGCGGAGTGTATATTATCGATTGGAAAGGAAATATTATTCAACGTTTTTCTAAAACGGAAGGCTTACAGAATAATAATGTGTTGAGTATTTTTTTAGACAATCAAAGCAATCTCTGGTTGGGGCTTGATAACGGGATTGATTTTATTGCTTATAACAGTGCCATCAAACATATTGTGCCTAATCAAAAAGACGGCTCTGGTTATACAGCCCTCATTTATAACAACCGGTTGTTTACCGGTACTTCTAATGGTTTGTTCAGCGTTGCACTGCAGCAAATGAAGGACCTCAGTTTTAGTAAGGGATATTTTTCATCCATCAATAATACCCAGGGGCAAACATGGGGGCTGGCGGAAATCAATAACCAGTTATTGCTGGGCCATCATGACGGGGCCTTTGCAGTGAATAATAACAATGCCACCGCCATTTCAACAAACCCTGGCTTTTGGAATTTTGTGCCACTCTCAAATACATTTCCGGCAACTCAGATTATTGCAGGTAATTACAGAAGCCTGCAGTTTTTTGAGTATAAAAATCAACAGTTTATCGCTTCAAAAGAAGTGCCTGGTTTTATTGAGTCGTCGAGATTTGTAACCATTGATGAGAATGATCAGATATGGGTCTCTCATCCTTATCATGGTGTACACCAGGTAATGCGAAACAACGATGGCTCCTTCAACATCATTACTTATACTGATAAACATGGTTTGCCATCGATCTTAAACAATCATGTATATAAAGTAAAAAACAAAGTGGTTGTTGCTACAGAAAAAGGTGTGTACACATTTAACGAAAAAACGAAAAAATTTGAGCCTTCTGCATATTATAAAAAGATACTGGGCGATCAAAGCATCCGTTACCTGAAAGAAGATGCATCAGGAAATATCTGGTTCATTCATGAAAAAACTTTGGGTGTAATGGATCTTTCGGGAAAATATCCTGTTGTTATTTATCTGCCGGAACTGAATAACAAGATGCTCAGTGGTTTTGAATTTATTTATCCGGTTAATGAGAATAATATTTTCCTTGGTGGAGAAAAAGGTTTTTTTCATATTAATTATGAAAAGTACAAACAAACTTCTCCTGTTCTTCAGGTTCGAATACATGCAGTTCGTATCATTAACCACGGAGACAGTTTATTGTTTGGCGGTTACTTCAAAGGAGTAAACGAAACGCAAACACAGGATGCAGAGCTGGTGCCGGATGTAGCAAACAAATGGAAAAATATCCGCTTTGAATTTTCGTCACCGCTATTTGGTCTTCAATCGAACCTGGAGTACAGTTACAGGCTGAAAGGTTTTGATAAAGTATGGAGTGAATGGACAAAACGAACAGAAAAAGAATACACCAACCTGCCGGCAGGTAATTACAGCTTTGAAGTGAAGGTGCGTAACAATCTCGG
>JAYUTS010000313.1:0-2343 GCA_043754995.1 Chitinophagaceae bacterium | reverse complement strand
TTTTATTTCATTGGGCGATAGTGAAGAGCTTTGGGAAAACACTGTTGGCCCGGTTAAAACAAACAACAAATTATCAATTGAAGCAGAAAAGAAATTTTTAACAGCTAAACGCTTCACAAAAGTATTCGGTAACCATGATGTATTCTGGAACAATGATCCTTTTGCAGCACTGCAATTGATGAGCATGTATGGGGAAACAGTAAAAGCTTACGAAGCAGTAGTACTGAAAATGAAAATTGATAATGAAAATTTAGATATTTTCTTAACACATGGACACCAGGGCGATGGCCAGAGTGATACAAATCCTTTTAGTGCCTGGTTTGTAGGCCGGGTATGGGCTCCTTTGCAAAGCTATCTCAATCTCAATCCCAATATACCATCGGCCAATAAAGAATTAAAATCAAAACACAACCTGTTCATGTATGAATGGAGTAAACTTGAAAAAAATCCTGTTTTAATTACCGGGCATACACATCAACCGGTTTTTGCATCGCTTACAAATCTTGAACATTTATACAAACAACTCATTTCTGCCAAAGAAAAAAAGGATGATGCATTAATTCAAAAGCTGAATACTGAAACTCATTTCCGCCAACAGGATTATGATTTTGTAAGTGGACATTACAACAGCCTGAAACCTTTTTATTTTAACACCGGCTGTTGTTGTTACAGTGATGGTGATATTACAGGAATTGAACTGACCGATGGAATGATCCGTTTAATTAAATGGAAAAAGAAAGATGCTTCATCAAAAAAAATAGTGCTGGAAGAAATGGCGTTGAAAGATCTCCTGGCAGAATAGTTTTGCCCCCATCCCCACCGAAGTTGTCATTCGGGGTTTTTAAAACCTAAAGGGGGGTATTACTCTGATTTCATAAGTGTAAGATATAAATCGGCCATCTTTTTTTTAAAAGAGCTATGAAAATTTTAAAGGTACTCCTTCGTTAATCAGGATGATATTACTTTTGCAGACCATGAAACGAATTTCTATTTTATTGTTTGCCATTTGTTGCATCAACTCATTTACCACATCAGCACAAAACACAAGAATCAAAGATTACAACAGTATTGGCTGGTATGCTGCAACCGGCACCTTCTTCTTTCATAAAAAATGGAGTGCTCATGTAGAGTATCAATGGCGCAGGGATGAAATCATCAGTAAATGGCAGCAAAGCCTTCTTCGCACTGGTATAAATTATCATGCAAACAGCAATCTAACCATACGTGCCGGTTATGCATGGGCTGAGACATATAATTATGGCGATCATCCTATCAACGCATTTGGAAAAACATTTACAGAACACCGGTTATATGAAGCAGCTACACTTACACAACGCACCGGGAGTGTAGATATCAATCATCGGTTTCTATTGGAACAAAGATGGCTGCCACGTTATGCTTCTGCAGCTTCTGTTAAACCCGAAGAATGGCTATTTGTAAACCGTGCCCGTTATATGCTACGCTTACAACATGCATTAAAAGGTAAAACACTCGAAGACAAAGAGCCTTATATTGCTGTCTATGATGAACTGTTGATTGGATTTGGAAAAAATGTAAACGAAAATATTTTCGATCAGAACAGGTTGGCTTTGTTGCTCGGCTATCGTTTCAATTCATCATTCAGAATTGAAGGAGGCTATCTGAACCAGACATTACAATTAGGAAGAGAGGTAACAGGAAGAAATGTATTTCAACATAATAACGGGTTGATTATTTCCTGCATCATCAATATAAATCCGTTCTAGTAAGTATTCGATCGGCCCACGCCTCGTGGTCTGATCGAATTAAACGAGATTAAATTCTTTCCGGTCAGACCATGAGGCATGGGCCGACCTTAATGTTTTTGCATTCGTGAAATGAAACTCGTTACTTATTTCTTCCAGGTATTATTGGCATTATTGATATCGGGTAATTTCAACTCCGGATCAACTACCACTTCCTTTATATCTGCTTTTGTTTTTACAGGAAAGGTCCATGTATCGCCACGCTGCCATACTTCAACCGGTAATTGAATTAACTGTACTTCACCATTGATATCAGTTACCCTTACTGTAACGGGTAAGGGCATTTTTTCCAATAACTGTAATGTAATGTTTGTTCCGTTCTTACTGTTTTCACGAATAGCTGATACTTCTTTTACTGCAACATCAAATTTCCATGTATTCAATGCCCAGCTTCTCCAGTACCAATTCAAATCTTCACCTGCAACATTTTCAATGGTATGAAAAAAGTCCCAGGGTGTTGGATGTTTGAACGCCCATCTTCTTACATATTCTTTCAAGGCCATATCAAACCGTTCTTTCCCCAATACTTCATTCCGTAACACATGCAACATCATTCCGG
>JAYUTS010000312.1:0-5154 GCA_043754995.1 Chitinophagaceae bacterium | reverse complement strand
CCAATGATGCTGTATGATTGGCTGCAAAATTGGGGGTAATAGCTGTTGGGAAATTAAGGAAATCCCTTTTGGTGTTGAGATAGGAATAAGAAATCCAGTAATCAAGATTCTTTACATTCTTTTTATCTCTCCAGAATAATTCAAAACCATTGGCATCACCAAAACCATTGTTGCTGCTGGCTACATCACGACCGTTGATGTTTGATGTTTTCACCAAATTATCATACTTCTTATAAAATGCTTCCACACGGAAAGTTGTAAGATTAGTTGTTTTCTGATACTGGGCAATGTAGTGCTGTGCTTTCATAAAGATCAACGGATTGGCAGAAGGCTGGTAACGCATTTCAGGGTTCTGGTAAAAAATGCCATAGGCCAATGAAGCCTGGCTTTGCTTACCAAGTTTATAAGCAAGGGAAACCCGTGGTGCAAGGTTGGCTTTATTTAATAAAGAAGAATATTCTGCTCTTGCACCAAACTTTGCAGCAAGATTATTCGTAAGGTAAATATCCTGTTCTGCAAAAAGTGAATACACATTTTCAATAATACGGCTGTTAAACTTCATGCCATTATAAGCAGTGAAGAGATTTTTATCATCGCTATGGTTATACTCTGTTCCAAAACGGAGTGCATTCAATCCTTTGAACTTTTTTTCTAACACTAATTTTGCATTCCCGTAAAAACCCTTGTTATCCAGGTCAAATGTTTTAAACTCAAGCCCGTTCAGCAAAACATCATTCTCCTGATTGTCCTGCATGCTAAAGCTGATATCATCTTTATTTGTTGATACAGAAACACCGGCAGTAAACTTCCATTTGTTTTTTAAACTTTCTTTCCATGATAAATTATGATACATGTTTCCGTTCGTTAAGGAGAACTTGTCTTTATAATTCAACGAGTCGAGGCTGTTTTGTGTAAATGCAAGGCTGTTGCTTGTGTAATAGCCATAATATTTCAGCATTCCATTCTTCGATGTTTTGATCCGGTAGTTCATATCAATATTATGTGCATCAGGAGCCTTTGAATAATCCTGCTGCTGCTTAATAACTGCAAATGCAAGTGTAAGGTTTGAATAGTTATAATTAATTCCCCAGGATGAATTTTTATTCTTTGCCAGTTTTTGAAATCCTGCACCCAAACTCAACACCGATACATTGAGATTGGCAGATGATTGCTCCGGCAAATCAATTGATTCAAGAATAAGAGCAGATGATAATGCCTGTCCATACAATGCACTATAACCTCCAGTGCTGAATACAGTTCCTTTAAAGATAAAAGGTGAAAAACGGCCTCTTGATGCAATACCCGGCGTACTGGTATAAAAGAAATTGTTTACCAATGTTCCATCAATAAATGTTTTTGTTTCAGCAGCAGTGCCGCCTCTTACAAATAATCCCTCACTTTCTCCTACCTGTTGAGCACCGGGTAATGTTTTTAAAGCGCCGGTTATATCGCCATTTGCACTGGCCGTTGTTACAATATCAATAGAAGTTAAAACGGCAGCAACACGGTTCCTGTCACTTGCTTCAAAAGCACCGGCAGTAATTACTACAGCACTCATCTCCGTTATTTCCTGCTTGAGCTGAACGGGCATTTGCAAATCACCTCCTTTTAATTCAATGGATAATTCTACAGTTTTGTAGCCCACTGCTGTAATAATAAGTATCTGCACTCCTTTATCAAAAGCTTTAAACCGAAAACGACCAAGAGAATCGGCAGTGGCACCATCGTAAGAATCTTTAATGGTTAAGGATGCGCCAGGTACAGGTTGTTTTTTCCCGTCGGTTACCGTGCCGGTGATTGTAGTTTGTGCAAAACCACATAAAAAACTGATAAGGAGAACGACTGATAAGGATAACTGTTTCATATTTTCATAAATAGATCACAAACATAGAGTAGTTTATTTTATAAACCAAATATTTTAATAAATATTTACTTTTGCTGCTGTTTTGATTCAACATTAAAATGAACTGAGGATTGTGAGAAAGAAAAAGCTTACACCGACCATATTGGATTTCCTAGGCTCTTAGGGTTGTAATTAAAAGCTCTAAAATAAGGGTAAGCAATTAACTTCTTTGTAGTGAAACAATTGTTTTTGGTTTTATTATTACTGAAACCGCTTGCGGTTATACCCTATAACATGTGGATAAGCTTAGTTGAAATTACTTCTGCCCGATCTTTTCTCTTAGTAAAAGCCTTGCTGTATGTGTATCATCTGTTTCGGTAAAAGCGTCTTTCGGAATGAGAAAAAAAGAACGCTCATCCACATATAAGTGAAAGAAATTAGGTGTTTCAATAAAGTATTTAAACTCTTTATAGTTCCAACGCTTCGTTCCGTTTGGGTTTTCAATATGCATGTACGAATCCAGAAAAGTAAGTGTAAACGAATCTTTAAATGTTTGAGCCCGGCTATACACTGCAAAAGGAAGTATAAACCAAAAAGCAGCCATCAAACAAAACCAGAGGAAAGAACTAAGCAAAAGTGCAACCGGTGTTATTTTTTTCCAGAAGAACATAGCTGCGGCAAATAAAGCAAATACATTCACCAGGATAATAAGAATGCGTATTTCCTTTTTTGAAATAAAATGATACCGTAATGCCTGGATTACTTTTTTACGATCGTATCTAAACGAAATAGTCATATTATTTCTTTGGAGTCATTAAATCCTTCTCTCCTATTTTCCATTCGCTGAGCTTATCTCCTTTTACACCAAAGAATTCTACCATTAACCTGCGTTGATTTCTTTCTCCACTGAAACTGAATTTTGTATAATTCTGTTTTTGATCCAATCCAAATACACGATAGGGATTATTTTTTTCAGGACCACCAAATACATGTGTGCCGGATGTTAAAGGCGATGCTGTTACATCATACAAAGGATAAGTGCCTGCTCTGTCAAGCTTTATAATTTCGCTGTGATGCCGGTCTCCTGTTAAAAACAAAACGCCGTTAATAGCATTATTTTTTAAGAAGTTCATGATCTCATCATACTCAACTGGGCAATCTGCCAACTTATCAAAAGGCGAAACTGGATTTAATACCTGGCTTCCAGTAGCAATTATTTTAAATGGAGCCCGGCTGAATAATAATGAATTTTTCAGCCATTCCATTTGTTCTTTACCCCACATATGCTTATCAGGATTGGGTTTACCATCAACAGAATCTTTCATTGCATCTGCACTGCGCCACCACCGATCGTCCATCATAAAAATGTCCACATCTCCATAGCTGATCATGGAATATACACCCTCACCCTTCATTCCATAACTTGTATTAAGCCAGTAATTTTTAAAAACATTCCTTGAGGTTTCTTTTAATATATAATTTGTGCCAATATCGTTGGGCCCATAATCATGATCATCCCAAATAGCAAAATGCGAAGTTGATTTCAAAAAATTTTGTAATACCGGAGCACTTCTGTCATGACTGGCTCTGTTCCATAAACCCCATTCATCAAAATAATCTACATCCCTTGTGTACCAACTATCACCCAACCATAACATGAAAGCTGCTTTTTCTTTTGCCATGCTTTCGAAAATAGATGAATCACCACCATACGGTTTGCCAGGCCTGTCAATAGCAGGTTCATTAACATAAGAACAGGATCCTGTAAGAAAAGAAAAATCAGGAGCAGGTTTACGCCATTGCCAGAGTTCTTTAGTTGTAAAAGAGCCATCGGCTTTAACCGGTTTTTTATTGGCTGTATTATTTATAATGAACTGATACTCGTAAGTAGTATTGATATCTAATGCAACTACATCAAATGATAAAGGCGCAAACCATTGCTCTGCATTTGTTTTTTTGCTCATGCGTTTGGCTGTTGCCAACGCTCCTTTTTTCCAATACCAGAGATCGGCATTGCTACCGGGTTTCACTTCAATCCAGAGCTTGGCTGTTCTTAACTCAACAGGACCTAACATGGGGCCGCTTACCAATTGTGCTTGCAAAACAGTTGCTAAAAAAACAAGGGCGAACAGGGGTATTAAACGATTTACGTTACGCATAAATTTTGATGTGCAGATTTAAAGACAGGTCTTAGAAAGCTGCAAAGTAAATAAAGTTTGAATGATAACAGGTTGCCTTTTTTTACTTCAATTCGCAGGTGTTCTACCCCGGTATGGGATAAGAATGAACAGAATGATTTTTCATACAAAAAAAGTTGCGGATGTAACGCACTAAAGAAATTGGAATAAAGAAAAACCCCCGACACTTCGTTCAGGGGTTTAATTTCTTATCTCACTCTCTTACATTTTTTATAAGTTCCTTGCGCAGCTTCATAGGGGGAAAGGGAACGGGTGCATGAACACAGATAAAGGATGCCTGCAAGTAATAAAACAATAGAAGCAGTTGTTTTTTTCATGTGTACGGATTTAGATCATTGAAAATATCACTACTTTACTTATACAACAAACATTAAGTGAACTAAAATAAAAAAATAAGTGTATCCCTTACTGATAAAGGCTTTCATAGAAAAACTACTTTGTAGCATTGCTGATCATTTGCGTAATTATTCGTTTATACATAAAAAACGCTCCGAATAACCGGAGCGTTGAATAAGGAACAAAGTTGAATTTTTTTTGATTTAAGCACACCCACCCTGGGCACCGCAGTTGTTACATTTATAACATGATCCGCTGCGCATCATGATATGCCCGCAGGTGTTACAGGATGGTGCATCACTTTGCATGCTCCTCGCTGCCATGTTCACTGCATCTAAACTGTTTTCTACTTTAACAGGGTTACTAACAGTTCTTTGCTGTACTTTTTGTACTTGTGGAGTTGGGTTGATAACAGCTACCACTCTTACATCACTCAATTCAGGTGTTTTTTTTTCATACTCCAAACCTGTGGGTACATCATCCCAGTCATCTGTACCTGTATTATTCACTTCTGGTTTATCCAGTACATGAACAAGATCGGTGCGTCCTAAATATTCATAAGCTAAACAACGGAACATAAAATCAACAATAGAAGTTGTGCTTTTGATATTCGGATGATCAACCATACCGCTTGGTTCAAACTTGGTGAATACAAACTTCTCTACATATTCTTCTAACGGAACACCATATTGCAAACCAACAGAAATAGCAATGGCAAAACTGTTCATTAAACCTTTGAGTGTACTTCCTTCTTTTGCAAGATCAACAAAAATTTCA
>JAYUTS010000311.1:0-2343 GCA_043754995.1 Chitinophagaceae bacterium | reverse complement strand
TCCAAATCAGGGAATCATCCATCAAATTGCAGTAGCGCAAGAATCAATCTTCTTTCCGTTTCACAATTAAGTACCAATCATTCTCCAGCGGCAGATAGCCATAATCATAACAATAGAAATAAGTCTTTCCTGTTTTTGTTGTGTACAGATGAGTGAAGTATTTAAAATGAAAACCCAATCGCTGGAGTTTATCTTTATTGGCCTTGGCAGTCTCTTCAGCATTCGGCAGAATGTCTTCTAATATGCGCCGGTTCTTGAGCAATGTGTTGTTAATGTTTCTTACATAACTGCTGTGTACTCCTTTTGCTTTTTGCTGATTGTTATAATTATTACGGCAATAATCATCGCAGAATTTTTTATCTACACGTCCTTTCAATGTTTTTCCACAATCCAAACAGGTTTTAGGTTTTGTATCTGTTAATACAGCCATAGCAAAGGTTTTGGAGAAGAAGATACAACTATTTTATCCGTGTGCAAACGTTTTTACACGTTTAGCTTCGGGAGTAAACGGTTAAAAACCGGATACGGCTTTTACTGGAGATCATCTTTGTGTTGTCAATCGCAAACAACAAACGATTGGCTGAGATAACAAAATTCAAAAACAATTAAATTTCAAAGTCATGTACGCACTTAAGAACAAAGTTCAGCTAATCGGTAACCTGGGCAATGCACCAGAAGTAAAAACATTAGATGGTGGCAAAAAAATGGCCCGCTTCAGTATTGCCACCAATGAAAGCTATCGCAACGCCAAAGGCGAAAAGATCACCGAAACCCAATGGCATAATATGATCGCCTGGGGTAAGCTGGCAGAAATTGCCGAAAAGTATTTAACCAAAGGGAAAGAAGTAGTTGTTGAAGGCAAACTCGTTAACCGGAATTATACAGATAAAGACGGCAATAAAAAATACATTACCGAAGTACAGGTAAATGAATTGCTGATGCTGGGAGAAAAAGTAAAGGCATAGCAAACCCAACACCGGTTAAAGAAATTGTTGAATGTTTTCTTTAGCCGGTGTTTTCCTTTATCATTCTATCTTTATCTTATGCAGGTAATTGAACGCAACGATATCTTTGATCTGGCTTTTCGCTTTGTTACCGAAACACAGGAAAGTATTTTCTTAACCGGTAAGGCGGGAACAGGTAAAACAACTTTTCTTAAATACCTCAAAGAACATTGCTCCAAAAATATTATTGTCGGCACCAACAGGCGTAGCAGCTATCAATGCAGGCGGGGTTACTTTACACAGTCTGTTTCAATTACCCTTTCATCCATTTCTTCCAACAACTGCAGCTAAGAGTGAGTTGCTTTCAAAGATCCGATATAACAAACAACGGTTACAGTTATTACGAAAAATGGAAGTGCTGGTGATTGATGAGGTGAGTATGGTTCGTTGCGATGTAATGGATGCTATTGACAGCATTTTAAGAAGTATCCGTTATCAGCATCATGTACCATTTGGGGGTGTTCAATTAGTATTTATCGGCGATTTATTTCAGTTGCCACCGGTTGCTAAAAACCAGGAGTGGGGCATTCTGCAGGAATATTATCAATCTACTTTCTTTTTCGACAGCCAGGTAATAAAGGAGCAGATGCCCTTACTCATTGAGCTGAATAAAATATACCGGCAAAAAGAACAAACTTTTGTGGAGCTGTTAAACAAAGTAAGGAATAACCAGATTCAACAGGAAGATTTTGAATTGCTCAATCAGCGTTTTATTCCGGGCTTTCAGCCATTGGCCGATGAAAAATACATTACACTTACTTCGCATAATAACCAGGCCGAGCTCATCAACCGGCAGCAGTTACAAAAACTCAATGCATCTTCATTTACTTACAAAGCACTCATTGAAGGAGAATTTTCTGAGCATATTTATCCGGCTGATGAAACATTGGTTTTAAAAGAAGGGGCACAGGTGATGTTCCTCAAAAACGATGTGGTTGCCAAACGTTATTTCAATGGAAAGATTGGAGTTATTAAGTCGCTTGATGATGACGATATCGTTGTTGTAAGCGATGGCGAAGACATCCGTGTACAAAAAGAAACATGGGAAAATGCCCGCTATACCTTAAACAGAAGCGATGGTAAACTGGAGCAGGAAGTAATGGGCACATTTGAGCAGTATCCGTTACGTTTGGCCTGGGCTATTACCATTCATAAGAGCCAGGGCTTAACCTTTGATAAAGTAATGATTGATGCAGGTGCCTCCTTTACCAGCGGACAGGTGTATGTAGCATTGAGCCGCTGCACCAGTATTGATGGCATTGTTTTGCTCACCAAAATTCAACCTTCGGTCATTTTCAGTAATGAGCATGTGCTCAACGGACAAAATACATTAACAACT
>JAYUTS010000310.1:0-5156 GCA_043754995.1 Chitinophagaceae bacterium | reverse complement strand
CGGGAGCTGTTTTTGTTACAGACTTTGCCTTGGCAGGTTTTTTTGCTTTGGCCATAACGCTGATTTAAAATTGATTGCCATTCATATGGAAATATAACACTTTAACATCTTTGTTACATCATCTGTAAGCAAAACATTTTAATATCGCAGGATATTATCATCAATCAAAACCATGACTCCACCAAAGCTGCTGTTGCTGATCTGTTGCATACTTTTTTGTATAACCAGCATCAGTGCTCAAACAAACTCTATTTCCGGCACCATTACCGATACCAGCTCAGGTAAAAAATTAAGCAATGCAGTTGTTTCAGTTATCCGTTCAAAAGATACGGTACTTTCTAAATTTACACGTACAAATGAACAGGGTTTTTTTGAAATAAAAGGGATACCGGAGGGTAGCTTTTTTTTAATTGTAAGTTATCCCGGTTATGCTGAATTTTTAGATGAAATTGAAGTAAAAGGAACAACTATTTATAAAAAAGAAATCAGCATCATCCCCAAAGCTAAATTGCTGGAAGAAATTATTGTACAACAGAAAATAAGTGCTATCCGTATTAAGGGAGATACAACCGAATACAAAGCCGATAGTTTTAAAGTGGGGCCCAATGCAAATGTTCAGGAACTGCTGAAACGATTGCCAGGCCTGCAGGTAAACTCCAAAGGTGAAATAACGGCACAAGGGCAAAAAGTAGAAAAGATATTAGTTGATGGTGAAGAATTTTTCAGTGATGATCCTGCAGTTGTAACACAAAACCTGCGGGCAGATGTGGTTGATAAAGTGCAGGTATTTGATAAGAAGAGTGAGCAGGCCGAATTTACTGGTGTTGATGACGGGCAAAAAACAAAAACGATCAACCTTGAATTAAAGGATGATAAAAAGAAAGGATACTTTGGCAAAATTGAAGCAGGTACTGATTTCAATAAATACCGCAATGCCAAGATCATGATCAATGCCTTTAAAAAGAAACAGAAAATTGCTGCTTATATCACCAATAACAATACGTCTTTTGAAGGATTGAACTGGAACGAGCAGCGCAACTTCGGTTCTAACAGCAATGACAATATGCAGGTAATGGACGATGGTGGCATGATGTTCTGGAACCAGGGTGATGAATTCAGCGATGGAAAAGGCTTGCCGCAATCAACCACTGCAGGAATTGTATATATCAACAAATGGAATAAAGATAAAAACAGCATTAACGGCAGCTATCAATTTAACGACCAGCAAGTAACAGGTCGTAACACAAGTTTTACAAAAACGATTTTGCCCGATAGCAGTTTCTCCAACAATACCATTGAGAAGTTTACCAATTTCCGCAGCCGAAATAAATTGAATGCTGTTTATGAATGGCAGATCGATTCCAGCAGTTCATTAAAAGTAAAAGCCAGTGGATCTATTGTGAATGGTAATAAAGAAAACAGTTATATAGGTCAATCAATCAGTGAAGACAATATTATTATCAATGAAACCAACCGCATAACGAAGAGTATATCAGAAAACCGTGATTTCACTTCAGAAATCAGTTGGCGCAAACGACTTAACAAAAAAGGAAGAACCATCAGCTACACTGGCAACTGGAGCAACAACAATAAATCAGGGAATGGTTTCCTGTTTTCCAATACAGGTTTTTTTGACGAAAACGGACTGCCTGTGCGACAACAGGATCTTGACCAGAACAAAACAAATAAAGAACGCCAGCAGATATTTCAAAACAACCTGGTTTATACGGAGCCCCTCAGTAAGAAATTATTTTTAGAATTGACTTACCGTAACAATTTCAGTCGCAGCGATGCAGAACGTAACACATTTGAAAAACCAATTGCCGGTGATAAATACACAGCAATGGTTGATACATTAAGTAATCATTTCCTCTACCGGGCCGATGATCACAGTGCCGGTTTCTCTTTCCGCTTTACAGAAAAAAAATACAATTTATCAGTTGGCACGGCGATAGGACGCACTAATTTTGGTTTGGAAGAAATCACAAAAGGCAATAACCGGAATATTGCTTTCACCAACCTGTTACCAAAGGCAACCATCCGTTTTACACCCACAAAACAAAAAAGTTTTTCACTTGCCTATTCGGGCAGTACGCAGAACCCGACATTACAGCAAATCAATCCCATTCTTGATAATATAGACCCTATTAATTTGACCATTGGCAATCCGTTGCTGAAGCAGGCCTTCCGTCATAATTTTTCGGTTAACATGAATGATTACAAAATCATTAAGAGCAGGAACTTTTATCTCTCTGGAAATTTTTCGTTTACGAATAATGCCATCAGCAGTTCAAACAAGATTGATTCAGGCGTAAGAGTGAACCAGGCAATTAATATCAATGGTAATTACAATGGTTCTGTATGGGCCATGTACGGATTTGAAATTGCCCCTTCCATTAATTTTAATTTCAGAACCAACAGTTCCACCAGCCGGCTTGTGAATGTTGTAAACGGGCAAAAAAATATCAGCAATAATCACCGGATAGGCTTTGGGATTGGCATAGGCAAGTGGAGTGAAAAATGGTTAAGCTTTGATTTCAGTATTGAACCATCCTACAACTATTCTATTTCTTCTTTAAATAAATCAATTGCTACCAAATACTGGACTCTGAACTCCTACCCTTATCTCTCCATGAAATTCAAAAAGCAGAAATTATATTTTGATTTAACTGGCGACATTAATATCTATCAAAAAAGTACTGCTTTCCAAAACCAACAGAATGTCATTATCCTCAATACATCTGTTAAACGCACTTTCACCAAAACGGATGCATTTGAAATCAAGCTTTCAGTGAATGACATTTTCAACCAGAACCAGGGTATTGAGCGGAACATCAGCAGCAACTTTATTTCAGAAAATACATTTCAGAACATCCGTCGTTATGCATTGCTCACACTCACATGGAACTTTACAAAAAACGGTAAACCTTCAAACAACTTCTAAAGCATGAAACACTTTCTCTTAATAGCAATCCTATTCAGTCTTCAGTCAAGCTCCTTTGCACAGGTAAAATTTATCAGCAGCGGGCATATTGAATATGAAAAAAGAGTGAACCAGTTTTCATTTTACGATAAGGAAGATGATGAAGAACCGTGGGTAGTTGAAATGAAAAAAGTATTCCCGAAAATGGTGAATGAAATTTATTACCTCGATTTTAATGAAACCAAAAGCGTTTATAAACTGGCGAAAGAGAATACCGATGTAAAATACATGTGGGGGCGCAAACCCAGCGAAACTGATGTAACCGTTAAGGATATAAAGAATAACCAGATTTTATTGCAACGGGATATTTTTGAACAAACCTACCTGGTGAAAGACAGTTTACAAAACTATGAATGGAAGATCAGTAACGAAACAAGACTGATTGCAGGTTTTGAATGTCGTAAAGCTGTAACAAAGATCTGCGACTCTGTTTATATTGTTGCTTTTTATACTGATGAAATCACTGTAAGCAGCGGCCCTGAAAGCTTTGGTGGCTTGCCCGGCATGATCCTTGGCTTGGCAGTACCCCGTTTACAGATCACCTGGTTTGCAACAAAAGTTGAATTGAAAGAACCAACAGAAGCAATTCTCAACCCGAAACAAAAAGGGAAAACAGTTACATGGCAGGCTTATGAAAAAGATCTGCACAAAGCTATGAAAGACTGGGGCAAATATGGAGCCAAAGTAATGTGGACGAGTTTACTGTAGAATTATTTGCTGCAAGTTGATTACTGTCAACTATTATTTTCTCTTATTGATTGCAAATAGCATTGCTGAAGAAATAATACACATGACTAAAGCAGCAATGATCAATGAATTCTCTTTTTGTGAAATGCCAATAAAGAAGTCGCCAACAAACATGACTAAAAAGAAAATGTATGCAATGGTGAGCATAGGTATTGACTTTTTCAATGTCGCAAAAGCAAAGATAAAACCAAGAGCAAATTGCCGGGCGGCCCACATATAAATTAAGTAGTCAACGCCTTTAGCATTAAGGTCAACTGTCTCCAAAACTGACTCCGGTGAAAAGCACAATGCTAAAAGTCCTGATAGGGTTCACAATCGTAGTCGTTGTTGTGTGCAGTTTACATTTCATGAATGTTTCTCAATTGCCTTTCATTTGAGAATTGATTGGATACCTAATTTAATTTGTACAAAATAAAAGCTGTGGTAGCTGGCACAGTTACTTTTGTTTCAATTTTCTTTAGACCGCTTTCATTTACACTATGTCCATCAACTGCTAATATCCAAATGCCTGGCGGTAGTGCTATTTCTTTATTGGCATTGTTTCCATTTAGAACCACAAGAATATCTTTCCATGAATCGCCATTCGCATTATTATTTATCTGGTAAGCGAGCAGTAGTGAATCCCCTGTATTAATAAATTTTAAATGATTTTGTATCATTTTAGTTGTTGGCATTCTGAAAGCAGGATGATGTTTTCTCAGAGCCACAAGAGATTTGTAAAAATTGAAAACCTCCTTATATTTTGATTTGCGGCTCCAATCAATTTCGTTTATTGAATCAGGCGACTTGTACGAATTGGCAACGCCTTGTTTTGTTCGTAACATTTCTGCACCGGAGTGGAGAAAGGCGACTCCCTGCGAGGTTAAAACAACAGTTTGGCTTAGCTTATCCATCTTAATAAGTTCGGCTTCTGACGCATCGGGATTTGCAATTGCAAGACGATCAAACAAAGTGTTATCATCATGACAAGAAACATAGCTGATTGCCTGACCCGGCTCTGCAGCCCAGGGTGCTTTAGAATAATTCACTTTAGAATAATCAATCTGCGGATGTTGTGTTGATGCCACAATGCCAAACTTTAAGCTTTCCAAAGTTCTTTTTGCACCGCTTACAAATCCCTTTTCTTTTACTCTGTTAAATGGTCCACGTAAGGCATCCCGTATGTCATCACTAAACGCAGCTATCTTATTTAGCTGATAAGTATTCTTTTTTACAGCCCTGAGATTTTCAGGTAGCGGACTGGCTCCGGCAGTCCATCCTTCACCATAAACAAAAATGGTAGGATCTATTTTATGCAAAGTGTCACTTATCTGGTTCATTGTTTCAGTATCATGTATGCCCATGAGGTCAAAGCGAAATCCATCTATATGATATTCTCTTGCCCAATAGGCTGCTGATGCTATCATGAACTTTCGCATCATTGCTT
>JAYUTS010000309.1:0-2346 GCA_043754995.1 Chitinophagaceae bacterium | reverse complement strand
GTAGATGGTGAAATTGAATTCAACGGCATGCATTATAAATATGTAGAACGTAAACTGGAAGCCGGTGAAATGATCTACAAATGCATTCCGGATCATAACAAGAAGCAATTACTCAATGCAAGAGAAAACTTCTTTAAACTGGTGAACGATCTTCAAACCCAGTCGCAGGGAAAAGAATCAAACAGCAAGCAACAGCATTCGTATAAAACATTCAGCTTCGATTATTGTGAAAAACTGAATGCATTTGTATTGGATCAAATGGAGATAAAACAATCACTTCGTTTTATTCATTCAACACAATCATTGCTTACAGCAATTATTTTTACTCCTGAACAACCTCCGGAAGCGTAAGACACTTCATTTTCTATTCACAGAATGCTGCTCATTGATCAGCTCCGTTTCTATTCATTTTATTGATTTTTATTCATGAAGAATTTATTATTGATTGCAGGCATCAGCATGCTGATTGCTTCCTGTAAGCCAACTGGTGATTATAAGAAATTCACCAACGACCCATTGCTCTACTCTAAAACAGTAAAGAAGCTCAACAATGTTGTGCTTGAAAATAATTTTCCTCCCATGATCGGGGCACGCAATTATGTATATGCAAACATTGCAGCTTATGAATGTGTTGCTGCGGGCGACAGCAGTTATCAAAGCCTTAGCGGACAGATCAAACACATGCCAGCTATGCCCAAACCCGATACAGCAAAGCAAATTGATTTTTCATTTGCTGCTTTGCTTGCTTTAACCAAAGTAGGCAATGCTGTTACTTTTCCCGAAGGCAGTATGATGGGTTATTATGAAGAATTAACAGAACATGCTGATTCAGCAGGAATGCCCGAAGATGTTCTAAAAAACACAATTGCTTTTTCTGATACCATTGTGGCAAGTATTTTAAAGTGGAGCAAGGGCGATAACTATGCAGCCACAAGAGGTGCTGAAAAGTTTACAGTAAGAGAAGAAGACGGCAGATGGATGCCAACACCCCCCATGTATGCTTCAGCCATTGAACCGCATTGGATGCATATCAGAACAATGGTGATGGATAGCGCATCACAATGTAAACCGGTACGTCCACCAAAATATGATATGACTCCCGGCAGTGTTTTTCATACAGCATTGATGGAAGTAAAAAACATCGGCGACAGTTTAACAGAAGAACAAAAACATATTGCAGAGTTCTGGGACGATAACCCGTTTAAGATGAATGTTAGTGGACATGTAATGTTTGCAACAAAGAAATTTTCACCAGGTGGTCATTGGATGAATATTGTTGGTATTGCTGCTAAAGAAGCCAAAGCAGATTTTAATACAACCGTTGCAGCCTATGCACAAACTGCCATTGCTTTGTTTGATGGGTTTATCAGTTGCTGGGATGAAAAGTACAGAAGTAACTGCGTTCGTCCTGAAACAGTGATCAGTAAATCCATTGACCAGGAATGGCGCCCTTTTATTCAAACACCGCCTTTCCCATCTTATACCAGCGGCCATTCTACCATTACAGCAGCCGCATGTGAAGTAATGACCGGTTGGTTTGGAGATCAACTCAGCTTCACCGATACTTCTTTGCTGGAGTTTGGAATTAAAAGCCGGGTTATTAAAAACTTTCGTGATGCTGCACAGGAAGCAAGTATGTCCAGGGTGTATGGCGGTATTCATTACAGGTTCGATTGTGATGAAGGAAATAAAATGGGCCGTCAACTCGGAGAAATGATTGTTCAACGATTAACATTTAAAAAAAAGTAAATCACTCTAAATCTATTGTATGAAGTACATTTTCATAATCACTCTTTTTATTTTTTCAGCTCAAATAGCTGTATCGCAAGGTTGTGTTGCTGTTCGCAGCAATGGCGCAATGTGTACACGAAGTCATGCAGATACAGCCGATCATCATGATTGGCAACTCACAACAGGCTATCGCTACTTTAAATCGTTCCGTCATTTTGTTGGAAAAGATGAACAAAAAGAACGTGTAGAGCATAAAACCGATGTGCGAAACTGGCAACATGCACTCGATCTTACATTAGTACGTAAAATCAACAGCCGCTTGTCAATTGCTGCGAACCTGCCGATCATTTCGAACAGGCGTTCATCATTGTACGAGCATTATGGCAACAATAGTGCAAGTCCCAATGCTCGTCGTGAAACAAAATCATTCGGTATTGGTGATATGCGCCTTTCTGTTCACCGCTGGATGTATGATCCCAAAACAAGTAAAAAAGGAAACATTCAGATTGGTCTTGGTTTAAAACTTCCTACCGGCGATTATCAATACCAGGATTTCTTTCAAAAAACTGATTCTACCAAAGTACTTGGTCCGGTAGATCAATCCATTCAATTGGG
>JAYUTS010000308.1:0-5209 GCA_043754995.1 Chitinophagaceae bacterium | reverse complement strand
AGAAATGAAAATTGGTAAAGAAGGCGGCAGCTTTACTTCATCCGATGGAAAAATAAGATTAATAGTTCCCGAAGGGGCAGTATCAAAAAAAACAACCTTCAGTATTCAACCCACTATTAATTTAATGCCTACCGGAAATGGAAAAGCCTATGATATGGAACCATCCGGTATTAATTTTAATAAACCGCTTCAACTGGTATATTATTATACTGATGATGATACGGAGGGAAATTCGCCTTTGATTATGGGTATGGCCATGCAGGATGAAAATGGAAAATGGTTTGCACTAAATAAAACTGTTTTAGATTCCCTTGCTAAAACACTTACAGCAGCTATTCATCATTTTAGTGCTTATGTAAATTTTAGAAAAGCTAAAATTATTCCGGCATCAGCAAGAGTAAAAGTGAATGGAACACGGAGGTTACAAATAGTTGGCGCAATTTGGGATGATACGGACGAAGATGTGGATTTATTGCCTTTGGTAATAGTTGAATATCCTGAAATGAAATGGAGTGTAAATGGAATTCCAAAAGGCAATAGTTCAATAGGCATTATCTCTGCTTCGCAAAGCGGCTCTGCTATTTTTCAGGCACCTGCACAAATTCCGGAACAAAACCCTGTGGCAGTAACTGTTGAAGAGCAATTCCTAACAGCTTTTCTCAGGAGATATGGAGTGCTAAAATTGGTAAGCAACATCCTTATTTATGATAATGCTTATGAAGTAAAAATGGAATCTCGTATGATATCAGGGACCAAAGATTCGTGGGGTGGAATTAGAACTGCCTGGGATAAAGGCAGTTTTATTGTAACATTAGATAAAAAAGAACCAGAGGTACTAAACATACAAAACAGTCTTGAGTCAAGCGTAGATGGCTGCACAAATTTTACACTTCTCAACCCAACCACCTGCACCGGTTTATTACACGTAGCGGGCATAAAACAGATTAAAGTAACACCGGCCAATCCACCTGGTCAACCCTACCCGATTGTGGAGATTTGGTTTGTGCCATTTCCTGTGGAATTCTCCGTTTTTAAGTTTTACTGTCCTAAACCTAATGGTAATGATGGAATTTATGGGGCAACCCCTGTGATGAGAATTGGTAGAGCTTTTCCATATAACATAAAATTTCTTGCAAAAGATGGAGAACAAATTATCATAGACAACTCAAAAGAATCAGAAGATGGAGGCTATTTGAAAGTCTGGGTGCGAGAAATAAACGATGATTAATACACGATGGAAGAAAAATAAAAATTGCTTTCCTGGGTGCAGGCTATGATATAAATAATAAAAGCCCGGCAACATTGCGAATGAGTTTTAATGAAGCCCTGATGGTTGGGCAATAAGCACAATTAAAAAAGATTATGAAAAAAATAATTGTTTTTATCTTTTGTTTGTAACAGGAATAGCATCAGCACAGAAGAATAATGCTCCAGATACCATTCCCCAACCGGTTATTACCGAAGTAGGAAAACCTATTGGTAAAATAGTAGAGAAGATAATGAATAAAGATGGTGGCAGACTTGTTTTGAAAGACGGAACACTGGAATTAATCATCCCTGCCCGTGCTCTTTCAAAAAAGACCACTATCAGTATTCAAACCATGACCAATACTTTCCAAAATGGTAACGGACTGTCTTATCTTTTACAATAACAGTAGAGAAATTGCCAGATGATTAGTTACAGGTTAAACTCATCATCTCACCCCCGAATGGTGGGGGCAGGTTCTTTCTGATGATTTCGCTTGTTACTTTCAGAATCACTGTTTCGGGTGAGAAACCGGAGTTGTCATTCACCTACTTTTAATTTATTAAGAACCTGCATTCGGTTATTTAAATTGTTTAAAAAATATGCAATGAAAAAGAATTTAACCATTACGACGCTTTTATTAATCATTATGTGCTTGCAGGCACCTGCGCAAGGCCAGAACAGGATAGTAAAGAAAGGTGCGAAATATGATACCATTATCGTAAAGAAGGGGCCCACGCCAGTTAAAAAACCAACGCCAAAACCAGTTGTCCTGCCAGTAGTAATAAAAGAAATCGTATTACCCACACCGGAGTTTATCAACCAGCCTTATTATTATGATAAAGAAGGCAACAAACTGATTAAATTAGAAAATGCAGGTGCCTTGCTGGTTACCAGAAAGAAAACGCTGGGTTTACAGGGAGCTAAACAGTTCCTGAGTATGGATGCTCCTTCTTCCAAAATCCGTTTCACTGTAAAAAAAGATATTGTTTTTTTTATTAAAACTAGTGGCGATGTAATTGACCTTACTTCTTATATAAAGTTGTATCTTTTTGTACCGGCCGATCAAAAAAGGGAAGTAACCATTACTTCAAAAGAAGGAGTGCTTACAGATAAAGATGAGGTAAAAGGTAAACTCATGAACTTTAGTGTAAAAATGATTTCGAAAGATAATTATATGATTCAACTGCCCGAACAGTTAGAAGCCGGCGAATACGGTTTTGTATGGGTAAAAAATATGGAGTTAAAAGAGTTTACAGTATTTGCTTTTGGTATTAACTGGAAAAGCAGTGATTAAGAAAATGGTGAGCTGCAAGCTTCGCTGCTTTTTGAAACCAGGTATAAAAACGATCTTAATTTTAAAAACATACATATTAAAACAACTGCAATGAAAAAATTAATGCTTTTCCTGTTACTTGTTTCACCCTGCTGCATGTTTGCACAATTTGGCGCAAAAGCAGGATTAAACTTTGCTAATGTTTCCAAAGCCTCCTCCATTAACAGCAGCAGCCGCTCAGGGTTTCATGCCGGGCTGTTTATAGCGCCTGTTTCAAAAAAGATTTTCAGCTCCCGAACAGAACTGCTTTTTTCACGCCAGGGTTATAACTATAAAACAAGCACCAATACGGGTAATGTAAATCTTGATTATATACAAATGGGTCAATTAATGTCCATCAACATTACCAAATATTTGTCGTTGCTTTTTGGAGCGCAAACGGCTTACCTGGTCAGTGCCCGGGTAGATAGCAGTAATGGTGGAAATGGTACCGGAAATGCAATCATGGATTTATATAACCGTATTGATTATGGCTATGCATTAGGGGCAGAAGTGCATCCTTTTAAAGGGATCATCATCGGGGCCAGATACAATGTTAGTTTAGCCAAAGTATATAAAGACATTCAAAATTTTCAGCGACCTTCTTTTACAAGTGAGGATGCAAAAAATAACGTAGTGCAGTTATTTGCAGGATGGAGATTCGGCAGTTCAAAAGACAAAAAATAAAAATAAACTGGTTGGAATAGCGGCGTTTTTAAATTACGAATAAATATTTTATAATGAAAAAGCATTGTTTTATAGGTGGTTGTTTTGTGTTAAGCTGTTTTATTTCAGTTGCACAAAACCCGCCTGCCGGACCAACAGATACAAAACCTGCCTACCCCATCCCCGAGTACAGCAATGAAATATACCTGGTAAAAAAAGAAACCGACATCACACTCATACGGCTTGAGAAAGGAAGTTCAAAACAACAAATGAAAGTTAAAGCAATGGGTATGGGGGGCATGGATCAGGGTTATGAATTAGAGGGCGAGAAATCAACGGTTCGTTTATCAACCGGCAGTGATTTGGTTTTTATTTTTTATACAGGAGGCCCGTCAAATTCAACATCATCAGAAAATGATTCGATGATGAAAGCAAACGGGATGGACCCTGCCATGATGCAAAACCCAATGGGAACGATGATGGATCCTGTACAAAATATTTCTTTGTATAGTATGAAAGGGGAAAAAGGAAAAAGGAAAGTGCTTCTTGCATCAATGGGCATCATGGGCAAGTCAAAAAATACATCTGTAAAATACACCCTGAGCATAAAAAAAATAAAAGACAATTATTATGAACTGATCGTTGATAAAAAACTTCCTAAAGGTGAATATACTTTTGTAAATATGAACATGAGCATGGATCAGTCTTTCGCTTTATTTGCATTTGCAGTTGAATGATGCGCCTATTGCTGTAATTGAACAACCCGGTTATAAAAAATCAGTCGCTGTTCTGCATAAGTAACCCTGTATTGGAACATCTTATAAACTCATCATCTCTTTAAATTTTACTGCCTGCCTGCGGCTGACTTCAATTTTATCGCCGCCATGAATTTCTAAAAGCAGTCCGCCGTTGAAATAAGGTTCCACCTTTTCAATCATCCGCAGGTTGACGATGTGTTTACGGTTGGCACGGAAAAACGTTTTTTCATCTAATCGTTCTTCCAATGCATTCAATGATTTTAAAATGAGTGGTTTGTTGGGGCCGAAATAAACTTTTGCATAATTGCCAACACTTTCAAACAATCGTATATCACTCAGTTTTACAAACCAGCAACGTTCGCCATCTTTTACAAATACCTGATCATTCTCACTGAGCATGCTGCGGTTTACTGAAACCGGTTCACCATCAATATGTTCTTTTTCATCTTCATCCAGCTTATGTATGGCATCTGCCAACCGTTTGGGTTCAATGGGTTTCAGCAAATAATCCAGTGCATTCACTTCAAAAGCACGCAACGCATATTCGTCGTAGGCTGTAGTAAAGATCACTTCGGGCGTACGATCCAGTTCACTCAACAAATCAAATCCTGTTTTACCCGGCATCTGTATATCTAAAAAAATCAGATCAGGATTCAACGCTTCAATCTTTTGCAAACCCTCATCTGCATTCGATGCTTCATCAATGACTTCAATCTCTGGAAAATCAGTCAATAATTTTTTCAATTCATTCCTGGCTAACCGTTCGTCATCAATAATGATTGCTCTTTTATGCATTGCACAACTTTTTATAAAATTAAAAATGATTCGTCATTCAGAATGCTATCCTGCCACAGGCATTTTTACTTTTGCTTCTACTTCATCTCCATTCACATCGGCAATGGTAAAATTTGCATCATCACCAAACATCAGCTTCAACCTGCTTTGTGTACTGGAAATACCAAACCCATCGGTATTAAAATTACCATTTAACCTGCCGGTATTCCTGATCACCAGTTCATGATGATTGCCAATAAATTTTGAACTGATTTTAATTTCTCCGCCTGCCACATTTTTACTGATGCCATGCTTAATGGCGTTTTCTACCAGCGTTTGCAACATCATAGGTGGCACAGGCGAATCAAGTGTATCTTCTTCTATATCAAAATTTACTTTTAATCGCTCTTCAAAACGCATTTGCTCCAAAGCCAGGTAATCCTGCACAAT
>JAYUTS010000307.1:0-5216 GCA_043754995.1 Chitinophagaceae bacterium | reverse complement strand
TCAAATCATGTTAGCCGACAGTATTTGCAGCGATGATGTAAACAGTATTCAATACCCGGCAAGGGCACATGAATTTCTTGGACCCTTTAAAATGGGTGGATTGGATGGCTACCCGTTCACGGGTTTAACCGGTATGAGTGCGTTTGCGAGTCATGTGCCTGATGAAGGTGCCGTATTTGTTTATTATGGGCCGCATATTGGTATTTCAAAGGAGGGTACCATTGGTGAAATTCATCGCATTGGTCAGCATATAATTTCAGGTTGTTGTGGTGCCGCTAAAGGTGCGCTCAATAAATTATTGACGAATAATATCGAAGACGGAAAGATATCCGAACTGGATTACCAGATGAATACCATTGAGCAAATCTTGTTCAAAGAAAAAACAAGAATTGCCACAGCAACCATTCCACTAAAAGAAGCAACAGAAGTGATTTACGAAGCCATTGATAAACGCATCAATGAATTGGTAGCAGCAACCAAATACAATTGCAAGTATGTGATCTTGATGGGTGCAATTTTGATTAACAGCGATAGTGATGTAGGTTCGTTTACCTGTTCCCGTCGCTTTGATGTGATCGATCTTGCAAATGGAAATAGAAGATCTTACCTCTAAATAAAACAGTTTGACAAGAATTGGACTTATCTCCGATACACATGGCTTTTTAGATGATGCAGTTTTTGGCCATTTTAAAAACTGCAATGAAATATGGCATGCCGGTGATTTTGGAGATATTGAATTAGCAAACCGCCTGGCCGCTTTGAGCGGCCTCACTGTACGAGGTGTTTACGGCAATATTGACGGACAGGATGTACGTTCAGTTTATCCTGAACAATTAGTTTTCCTTTGCGAAGAAGTGAAAGTAATGATGCGGCATATTGGTGGAGCCCCACCCAAATACAATCCTGAAACAAGAAAGGAATTACAATTACATCAACCAAACCTATTCATCAGCGGGCATTCACATATTTTGAGAGTGATTTATGATGACAAGATCAGCTGCCTTCACATGAATCCCGGCGCAGCCGGCAAACAGGGCTGGCATAAAATGCGCACCCTCATCCGTTTTGTGATTGATGGAAACAATATGAAAGATTGCGAAGTGATTGAACTGGGCCGCCGCTGATAGAATTGCTCCTGAAACAAAAAGTTTTTTGAACTAACTTACAGAAACAAAATTAAGCGCTATGCAACGTCGTGATCTATTGAAACAAACCGCTCTCACCCTTGCAGCTTTTACTTTCAGCAGGGATTTGTTTGCAGCCGAAGCAGAAAAATTTGTTCAGCTACCTGATGTTGAAAAAATCATCAAACTAAGTTCCAACGAGAACCCACACGGGCCATCTCCTATGGCTCGTAAAGAAATGATGAATGCGGTGAATGGCAGCAACCGCTATCCCTGGGATGTGACAACAAAACTGAGAGAAGAAATTGCTGCACCAACGGGCCATACCAAAGAACATATTACAATTGGCGCCGGTTCTTCTGAGCTGCTGGGCGTAGTAACGATGTGGGCCGCTTTGAAAAAAGGCAATGCAGTAGCGCCCGATCCAACCTTTCGTTTATGGATGCCTGCTGCACGAAAGACAGGGTTGGATATAAAACTTGTTCCTCTTACAGATAAAAAAGTAACCGATCTGCAGCGCATGAAAGAAGCCATGAACGAACAAACCAAACTCGTTTATATCTGCAATCCAAATAATCCAACCGGAACGGTGTTACCTGCCAAGGAACTCGAAGCATTCATCAAAGACATTGCACCAAAAGCAATTATTTTATTGGATGAAGCCTATACAGAATTCAGCAGTGAGCCAAGTATGGCACATTTGGTAAACGACTATCCCAACCTGGTGATCGCTAAAACATTTTCCAAAATTTATGGCATGGCTGGTGCTCGTGTTGGTTATGCATTGGCACATCCGGCTACTATTAAACAATTGAACGAATTGCAACCATGGCCCAATGCGGGTGCAAGCGCTGTATCACTCGCAGGTGCATTGGCAGCATTAAAAGACAAGACCTTTATTGACTTCTGTAAAAAAGAAAATGCACTGGCCCGTTCTATTTTCTGCAAAGCCTTGGACCAGGCTGGCATTCCTTACATTCCATCGGTAACAAGTTTTATTTACTTCAATACAACCAATTTTGGGAAAGACGTAAAAGCCATGCTGGAAGCTAAGGGTATTATTGGCGCAAGAACATTTGAAGAAGGAACCAAGTGGTTACGCATAAGCGTTGGTACACAAGAGGAAATGAAAAAAGCTGCTGCGGTATTATTAGCTTAAACTTTAACTCATAGTTGAACGTTTTATGGTTTAACGTTTCATGTTTTACCTCGTAATTATTATGATTCTGTTTAAAGAACATTCAACCTTAAACACTTCAACTTTAAACTTCAATTATGCCTTTACTGAAAAACATTCCCATCCTCCGGATTTTTGATGCGACAAAAGCCAAAGAATTTTATATTGACTGGCTCGGCTTCAGCATTGAATTTGAACACCAGTTTGAGCCGGGCATGCCTTATTACTTTGGTATTGCAAGAGAAGGTATTCAATTGCATTTGAGTGAACATCATGGTGATGCTACTCCTGGAAGCAGGGTGTTTATCACCTGCAGCGAAATAGAAAAATTTTATGAAGAGTTGTTATCGAGGCCATACAAATATTACCGGCCGGGTTTAGAAAAAACATTTTACGGCACATTGGAAATTGCTTTACATGATCCTTTTGGCAACAGGCTTTCTTTTAACGAATACATTACTGAAGAATAAAAAAAAGAGAACAAACCGTTCTCTTTTTTTTATTACATACCGGGAAACCAAGGTCGGGCAATCCCTTCACGGAAAGGCCATGGCACAGCAGCAAATATTAAGATGAGTGCAACCAGGTATAACCACATTGCTCCATTGTAGCTGAGTGCTTTTGCTTTACGGCGGGCTATTGTAATTAAAACCACTGCAAGAATCATTGCAGTAATATGTTCAACGACCCAGAAACGGGCGAAGCTATCTTTCATCACATTTCCAAACCCACCAACACGTTCTATTAAACCATAGCCAACTGTATCACTGGTAAAATATTGATAGATGCCAAGCAGGAATGTGATATGCGCAGCAATCAATAACCATAAGCTTGATTTCTGAATACCTTCTTTTTTCATCAATGCCTGAAATAAGGCTACAATTAAAAGAAGTAAAATAACCCAACGCAAAACATTATGTAAATGAAGTAATCCTGTATCCATAGCAGTTGAATTGAAATGAGATAATTTGAAGATTCGGTTACAAAGTAATGCTCAGAAAAGGATTATTCAAAACTGTTTTTCAAAGAAAATAATTAACTTAGGCTATCATAAATACCTGTTATGAAGAAACTTATTTTCACACTCTTAGTTTTTTGCTTCGCACAATCACTGTTTGCACAAGCTGATAAATTATTTATAATCGATTCAAGCTTACCCAAATTTCAGCAGCAATTGTTGTTTCAAAACAGAATCATTGGCAAAACCGAGAAGGGAACAGTTTATGCGTTACCACAAGACAATATGCCTGTGTTTGTGCCCGATAGTTCAATTGCATTAAATATTCCTAATAAATTGAAAGGAAACAAACCAGGTTCAACAATGCCAAATCCTTATTACCCCAATAAGCCTTACTTAAACAGAACTCATCCAACAATTGATTCCATTTTAAAAGCAAATCTACCAAAAACAGATCAATACAAACAAAAGCCTGCTATTAAACAATAACAGGCTTTGTATTTTATTCGTTTAAACTCATCACTCCACCCAATCAGCAATAAAAATATTGGTATCTCTTGTGCCGCCGTTATTCCGGTTGCTGCAAAAAACAATCTTCTTTCCATTGGGGCTAAACATAGGGAATGCATCAAAGCCTTTATCACGGCTGATCTTTGTTAAGTTGCTTCCATCTTCATTCATTGTATATAAATTAAAAGGGAAGCCACGTTTGTATTCGTGATTGCTTGCAAAGATGATGCGTTTGTTATCGGGCATATAGGCAGGTGCCCAATTGGCCTGCCCGAATTTTGAAACCTGTTTTGGATTTGTTCCATCTGTATTGGCAATCCATACTTCCATATTGGTTGGTGCCACTAAACCTTCTGCCAGTAATTCTTTGTATTCTTTGATCTCTGCTTCAGTCTTTGGGCGGCTTGCACGCCAGATGATTTTTTTACCATTGGGGCTAAACCACGCACCTCCGTCATACCCCATTAAGTTGGTGATACGCTTTTCCTTCCCTGTTTTCAGATCCATCACATACAGATCAATGTCGCCATCTTTAGTACTGGTATATAACATTTTCTTTCCATCTGGTGAAAGGGTTGCTTCAGCATCATAGCCTTTACTCGTAGTTAGTTGCTTTATGATTTTACCATTCAGATCGGCCATGAAAATATCATAGCTGTCGTACAAGGGCCAGATGTATTTGTTGCCATATTTTCTTCTGTCAGGAACAGGTGGACAAGTATCTGAGCCCAGATGAGTAGAGGCATAAATGATATGCTTGCCATCTTTCATAAATGCTCCGCAGGTAGTTCTTCCTTTGCCGATGCTTACTAATTTGGGCACAAATTTTTCGCCTGCTTTGGTTGGGATTTTTCCAATATACATCTGGTCGCAGGGGATGCCTTCTTTGGCATATGTTTTTTGAAAGATGAGCCATTTGCCATCGTAGCTGAAATAGGCTTCCGCATTATCTCCACCAAAAGTGAGCTGCTGCATATTTTTGAAATGCTGTTCATCCGGGTACAAAACTGTATCAGCTATATCAGCATGCTCGCTGAGTTTAACTGTTGTTGACTTTGTTAGAAAAGAAAACGTAGCAACAGCAAGTAGAATGAAGATCAGTGGGCGGGCAGATAGCATAATAGAAATTTTGGTAAATGTATTTTCTTAAAAGCCTGCAAATGTCAGGAAATTGTAAGAACCCTGAACAGAAAATAATTAGTTTTGCGCCATGCAATTGAAAGGAGTACTCACTTCCACCCTTTTTCTTTTATTCGTAACAGCCTGTAATAATAATAGCACTGTTAAAAATGCGCCGGTGACCGATACTGTCGTTGGCAATCAACAGATCAGTGAACTGGAAACAAAACTCAGCAAAGAACCTCAATCGGATAGTTTGCGTGAAGGACTGGTGCAACAACTGGTGCAGAATAATCAATACGACAAGGCACTGAAGCAGGTTGAACTA
>JAYUTS010000306.1:0-5227 GCA_043754995.1 Chitinophagaceae bacterium | reverse complement strand
AAAGTATTTTAAAAATGAGTATTGAGCCTCTCGAAGAACCCGCCATTGAATTGATAGAAGAGCAGTTTGTAAAAGGTATGAATGATTGTACTGCACATGTAAAAAAAGCAATCAAAGATGCATACAAAAGATTATTGCAGCCAAGCCTTGAAACAGAATTCCGTTCGCAATTAAAACAAAAAGCCGATGAAGAAGCCATCACTGTATTTGCAGAAAATCTTCGTCAGTTATTATTGAGCAGCCCGTTGGGAAGCAAACGAATCCTTGCCATTGATCCGGGCTATCGTTCAGGTTGTAAAATTGTTTGTTTAGATGAAAAAGGCGAACTGCAAACAACTGATCTCATCTACATACATGAACCGGGCAAACTGTCTTCATCAGAACAAACGATCCGTCATTTAGTGAATGCATTTCAAACCCAGGTATTTGCAATTGGTGATGGAACTGCAGGAAGAGAAACAGAACAGTTCATCAAAAAATTAAACCTGGCCTTGCCCATTTTTTTAGTGAATGAAGATGGCGCATCTGTTTACAGTGCCAGTGAAGTAGCAAGAGAAGAATTTCCTGATAAAGATATTACTATACGTGGTGCTGTAAGTATTGGAAGAAGATTAATGGATCCTTTGGCTGAACTGGTGAAGATCGATCCTAAGAGTATTGGTGTTGGTCAGTACCAGCATGATGTAAATCAAATGCGATTAAAAGATCGATTGGATCAAACTGTTGAAAGTTGTGTGAACCAGGTGGGTGTTAACCTCAATACAGCCAGTAAACAATTACTGAGTTATGTAAGTGGCATCAACAGCAGTATTGCAGAAAATATTGTAAAGCACAGAAATGAAATCGGCAAGTTCAACAATCGAAAACAATTATTAAAAGTACCCAGACTGGGTGAAAAGGCATTTGAACAATGTGCAGGTTTTTTGCGGATTACTGATGGAGAAAATGCATTAGACAAAAGTGCAGTACATCCTGAAGCTTACAAGCTTGTTGAACAAATGGCAACTGATCTGCAATTAAAAGTGGGGGATTTGATTGGCGATGAAACCAACGTTAAACAAATCGCCTCTAAAAAATACATCAATGAACAATTTGGCGAATTAACGATCACCGATATTTTAAAAGAATTAATTAAGCCCGGTCTTGATCCACGCAGCGAAGTGCAGCCATTTGAATATGCTAACATATTTAAGATTGAAGATGTATCACCAGGTATGGTCATTCCGGGCATGGTTACCAACCTTACACGTTTTGGTGCTTTTGTTGATATTGGAGTAAAGCAGGATGGTCTTGTACATGTATCGGAAATTTCATACGACTATATTACTGATCCTGCAGAAAAATTAAAGCTGAACGACAAAGTGATAGTGAAAGTGGTGGAAGTTGATATTGCCCGCAAACGAATTGCTTTATCCATTAAGCAAACCATGGATATACCTGCAAAAGCTGCCAGATTGAATACGCAGAGTTCAAGAAGACCTATAAATAAAGGCCAGGGGTTTCAAAAGAAAGAAGAAGATTTAAGCAGCATGAATGTGAACGATGCACTCAGTGCATTGAAGAAAAAATTCGGGAAATAAATTCAGCATATAAAAACAAAAAGGCGCAGACAGACTTTTGATCATGACTGCACCTTTTTCAGTTCTGATACTTTATGCCGAATGAACAGGATTGTAATTCAATTCTTATTCTGTCGGCATAAAACCATCTAAGATTTGCCCTTAGCCCTTTGGGCTAAATAGCAAATCAATATGGTTTTACAATCTGAAACCAACTGTAAAACTCAAAACCCTGTGTTTATTTCTATCATCTGCATTACTGTTGGTGCCCGAAGCCAGTTTGGCAAGACCCAATCCATAATTCACTGAGAAAACTGCTTTTTCACCTTCAAAACCAACGGTGCCGTTTAAACCATAATCAAACCGGCGCATAATTCCAAAGCCTGCTCCTTCTTCATCGGAAGTTAAAGGATCATCATTGGAAAATTGAATTGCTTCATCTCTGCTGTAACTGATGCCCAGGAATTTTCCCTCTTCTTTTATTTTTCCTGCAACACCCATTGCAATATATGGTCCTGCACCTGCAAAGAATTTTGAACTACCACCAAGAGGGGCTTTAAAAACAATATTCACCGGAACTTCCACATACATGGGATTGCTTGTTGCAGTGTGATAAGTTGCATCACCTGTATTTCCTGTTTGTGTTTTTGTTCCTTTACCGGTAAATAAAATTCCGGGTTGTACGGCCAGAAATGATGTAATGGGAATATCGCCATGCAAACCTGCATGGAAGCTTACCAGTGATTTGGCATCATCAATATCACCATTTGCGTTAATAGATACATTTGCGAGGTTTAAACCGCCTTTGAGAACCACAGATGATTTCTGTGCAAAAAGGCTTCCTGTAATGATCGTTAGAATAAATAAATAACTGAGCTTTAGATTCATAGAGATTATTTTTTTATACAATTTCCAAACACCATGCCAAATTAGAATGGTTGAATGAAAATCGCTATCATGATACTCTTCCATCGGAATGAGCTGCTTACTGATAAGAAAATGTCAAAAAAATATCTTTAATTTATCATGAAGATTATAAATAAAATACTAAAACTGCATTATCATCAACTCCACCGTATTTTTGAAATAATATTCTTCTATGTCAAAAAGAATTTATTCCATCAGTCTGTTTTTATTGTTTAGTTTTCTTTTTGGCTATGTATGCTTTCGGGCTGTTCTGCTTTCATTGACACATGATGAAAGTGCAACGACAGACCTGGTATCTGTATCCCTTGCTGATATAATGTTTGCTCCCACCCAATTTCAAACTGCAAATAATCATATTCTCCATTCTGTTTTCATGAAATGGAGTGTGTTGCTATTTGGCTGGAAAGAATGGGCCATCCGTTTGCCGAATGTATTGTTGTTTGTTTTATATTTTGTTGCGGCAGTTTGGTATGTTAACCGCATTACTCAAAATTATTTCCTGAGGCTTGCTTCTGTTTTTATTCTTTGCTCCGTGCCATACCTCCTCGATTTTTTCTCGCTTGCCAGAGGTTATGGAATGGCCAATGCATTTTCTTTTGCAGCATTTGTTTCCATCAGTTGTTTTTTTCATTATCAAAAAAACAAATTCCTGTTCTTCACATTTAGCTTTGCAGCATTGGCAGTGTATTCCAACTTCACCTGGTTAAATGTTTACCTCGGGCTTTGGTTCCTTTTAAATGCCGGCATCTTTCTTTTTTACAGAAAAGAGAATAACAGATCATTCATCAAAACAATTATTTTCAATAATATTCCTCCTGTTGTAATGGGCTTACTGCTTAGTTTACTGATTTATAAACCTATCAGTTATTTAAAGCAGCAGGATGAATTTAAATGGGGCACATCAGAATTGCCGGCTTCATTTAAAAATTTTATTCATGATCTGTTCTACGGTCACCCTCTTCCATTTACAAACCAGGAAGGTTCTGCAAAGATCATTTATTACTCTTTAATTGTGGCTGTGGTGATTTCTGTTGTAGTATTGCTGAGACACCTGATCCGATTTCAGCATCAGGCATTTCAAACTTTTTATGCTAAGGCTACTTTGCTTTCACTACTGTTACTACTCATCATCATTGCAGCAACGGTTGCACAACGTCTCTTACTGAATACCTATTATATTGACGGAAGAAAAGCTACGCTTTACATTCCCATCCTGCTGAGCTTTTTGATTGCATCGGGTATATGGCTCAAAGAAAAGTATCATACTGCCGGAAATATTTACTGGACTCTTCTATCGGTCACTTTCATCCTGCAGTTTTTTTTATCGTTTAATGTTAGATCATGCCGTGAATGGTGGTATGATGCCAACAGCAAGCAAGCCTTCCTTACTATTTGTAATGATTCAACAGCTTCAAAAAAAACGGCTGTTAACTGGTTATTCATTCATTCATTTAATGTGTATAATAACCATTTTTATCAAAACTGTTTGTCGGGAATTGTTCGTACGGATGCACCTGCGGATCAACTGACCGATGTAGATTATTATTATGTAATGGGTGATGAGATCAGAAGCATTCACCCAGTTTACAAACCTGTGAAACGTTTTTTCTGGGATCGGTTCCTGCTAAAAAAAGATGAAGCTGCTTATGAAGCTGCAATAGCAACCTATATCAATGCCAACAAAACTGCTGATTCAAAATTGTCAGAACAACAATGGAGGGTAGTTGCTGATTCCTCACTCTTGAAACAAAGAAAGGAGTTAAACTGGGCTGGGCTTTTTTTTACTGAATAAAAAAAACTTATTCAACCAACTGGTCAACATAAGCTGAAACCCAACCTACTGCACCATTCTTAACAAAATAAAATTGTTTGGTTTCGTTTACTGATTTGAACTGGCGCATGATACGAAGAAGTAAGGCGGTACCGGACATTAATGAACGCTGATCAAAAACACCATGCACCCGTTTGATTTCTTTCGTAATTACATCTTTATCCCAATTTCCATTACCCATTTTAGCAACGAGATAAGCATCTGAAAGAGATGAATAATTATCTGACAATCGTTTTGAAAACCGTTCTACTTCTTCAAACGTAACAGGAACAACCGCATTGTTATTCAGCTCAGGATATATTAATGTGGCTACTGCCCATGCAATACCGCCGCTGAAAGCTATATGATCACTTACCGGGTAACTGCCGCTTGTATTGACGGCATAAATAATTTCATTGGTTTCGGCAGTTGTTGCAACACGAATCAACTGGCGGTTGAAATTTGCCTGCGATTTATCTTCGCCCAACATTTTCTCCGTTGCATTGGCGGTACTTTTTGTTCCCCATGTTAACTGGAACAAATAAAAATCATTCAGATTTCCTGATGGGAAAAATCCTCCTTTTGTATTACCGCTTCCAATATCAATTAAAAATGTATTGTACCGCCGGGCTTCCGGAACAATACCTAAATGTGAAAGTCTTGCTTCCTGCAGCACATCAACCAATTCAACTTTACGTTCAGGTTCTTTCACTTTTAGTCTGAACTCCTGAATAAATTTTTCAACCCACTCTTTTTTATTTTCTTTTTCCGATTGAATTTTTACACCGCTGCTCAATACTGTAAAGATGCGCCTGGATGGTATCTTGTAATGATTGATAGCTGTGGTAAACAAACCAGACAAACCAATTAAAGTTGCATCAAACGTAGGCTGTGTAAAGGAAATAAAATCGGTGTTCACCGATGTGTCTTT
>JAYUTS010000305.1:0-12540 GCA_043754995.1 Chitinophagaceae bacterium | reverse complement strand
TCATTTTCTGCGCTTGTTCAAGTACTTCAGGAGAAATAAATAAACTGCTGAGCGATGAAAGAATGAAGATGAGGATGATCCATAAAAATAATTGCGTTAAACCAACGGCTGCTATGCCAATTATTTTACCCAGCATCAGTTGAAAAGGTTTTACACTGCTTACCATTACTTCAGCAATACGGTTCATTTTTTCTTCCATCACACCACGCATTACTGCAGCGCCATAAATAAACAAAACGATATAGATGATAAAGCCACTTGCATATCCAATTGCCAGTGCAAGCGCTTTATTATCTTCTTTTATTTCAGCTCCTTTTACCTGGTAAGAACGGTAATTCAGCGATTCTTCATTTTCACTTTGCTGTCGAATAGAGTCAAGTGTATTTCTGGTTACACCCCGTTCCATCAGCAACCTGTTTTCATTAATTTTTTGAATTTGATTTTTGATGGCTTCATCGGTGCTCAGGCCGAGCTGTTTTTCTGTATATAACCTCGCTGAATCAGCTTTTTGCTGATTAGCTGAATAAATAATCAGGAGTCCTTCAAAACCATTATGCTTATAATTGTTTCTGTTAACTCCTTCTGGGTAGCCAAACTCAACGGCTGCACTGGTTTTGAAATTATTTTTATAAAGCCCGCTTTGATCATTGACAGCAATTTTCCGTTGTTCAGTTCCATTAGCCCCAATAAATGCGCCACCAAAAATGAGTGCAAACATGAGCAATGGAAAAAGAAAGGTAGAGAGTAAAAATGTTTTATTGCGAACTCTTGTTACATATTCCCTTTTGATAATGATCCAGATCTTATTCATATAAATGAGTTATTAAGCAGTTACGGTTTCAAATTGTCTTGCGGCCGGAGTACCTTCTACCAATCGTATAAATATTTCATTTAAAGAGGGAAGAATTTCATGATAAGCAATAATGCCGCTTTGCTGGTTGATGAAATGCAGCAACACATTATTGGCACTATATCCTTCGTTGATCCTGAGTGTAAGATTATTTTCATTCTGCTTTACAATAGCAAAGGATGCATGTTGCAAAACAGCAGGTAAATGATCCACTTCTGCCGTAAATATATTTTGCTTGTATTGCTGTTTAATATCTCTTACAGTTCCATCAAGGATCTTATGGCCTTTGTTCACCAGTACAATATGATCGCAGATCTCTTCCACCTGCTCCATACGATGAGTGCTGAAGATGATAGTGGTACCTTTCTGTGCCAGGTTAAAAATCTGATCTTTGATGAGGTTGCTGTTCACAGGATCTAACCCACTGAAAGGTTCATCAAGGATCACCAGTTTTGGTTCATGCAGAACAGTGATTACAAATTGTAATTTTTGCTGCATCCCTTTTGATAAATCATCCACTTTTTTATTCCACCAGCTTTGCATTTCAAATTTTTCAAACCATTCTTTTACTTTCACAAATGCATCCTGTTTGCTCATCCCTTTTAATTGCGCCAGGTACATAGCCTGTTCACCCACTTTCATTTTTTTGTACAGGCCACGTTCTTCAGGCATATAGCCAATGTCTATTACATCTGAAACAGGATTAAATTTTTTTCCGTTGAGATTGATATTACCTGAATCGGGATAAAATATACCGGTGATCATACGGATCAAGGTTGTTTTGCCTGCACCATTGGGGCCAAGCAAACCAAAAATGGATCCTTTGCTGATTGTAAAACTGATGTCATCAACCGCTTTTTGAGAAGAAAAATATTTCTTCAGGTTCTGAACTTCTAAGATTGTGCTCATATGTTGATTAGTGAAATAAATTTTAAAATTGTTACAATACTACTTAACTAATTTATTTAAATGACTCATAAAAACAAATACACTTTGAAAAGTTGGCGAAGTGTAATGGCGGTCTCCTCCTTCGGTGTTCCTGATAAGGAACAAACGAAGTTCTTAGAAGGGGCCGTATTTTACAATCATTTCGGCCACCCGTTCACCATCCATAGCCGCACTTACTATTCCTCCGGCATAACCGGCTCCTTCACCACAAGGATAAAGTCTTTTGATCTGGGGATGTTGCAGGCTTTCATTATTCCGTGGAATACGAACAGGAGAAGATGTTCTTGATTCTGTTGCCACAGCAATTGCATCATTGGTAAAATAACCGGGCATCTTCTGCCCAAATGCTTTGAAAGCAAGTTGCAGATCTTCAAAAATAAAATCGGGCAACACATCGGATAGTGATGAACTGTTGATGCCGGGCAAATAGGAGCAATCGGGCAGGGAAGAAGATGTTTTATTATTAACCAGATCAACCATCCGCTGAGCGGGTGCAACCAATTTGCCGCCTCCCGCTGCAAAAGATTTTTGTTCAATTGTCTGCTGGAATTTCATTAACAGCAAAGGGTCATCTTCACTTAAATGGATTTTGCTTTTTGGATTTTGTTTTTTGAAATAAGCAAAGGCATCCATCTCATCAACAGTAACCACCATGCCACTATTGGCAAATGCATTGTTTCGTTTGGATGGGCTCCAGCCGTTCACTACCAGTTCTCCCGGCGATGTGGCAGCAGGTGCAATGATTCCACCCGGACACATACAAAAACTAAAAACACCTTTTCCTTTCACCTGTTCAACTAAACTGTAAGAAGCAGGGGGGAGAAAAGGCCCCCTCCCAACCTCCCCCGGAAGGGGAGGAGAATATAAACGATATTGAATAGAGTCGATTAAAGCCTGCGGATGTTCTACCCTTACGCCCATTGCAAATGGCTTGGCTTCAATGAGAATATTATTTTGATGGAGCAGTTCAAAAATATCTCTGGCGCTATGGCCGGTTGCAAGAATCACTGCATCTGCATATACTACTGATCCGTGATTGATCTCTATTCCTTTTAATACATCTTTCTCAACAATAAAATTGGTCAGCTTTGTTTCAAAATGGATTTCAGCACCACAGGAAAGAATAAATTCTCTCATGGCCGTAATGATCTGGGGTAGTTTATTGGTACCAATATGCGGATGACTCTGGTACAGAATTTTTTCTTCGGCTCCAAAACGAACAAACAACTGAAGAATACGATCGATGTTTCCTCTTTTGCTGCTGCGTGTATATAATTTGCCATCGCTGTAAGTACCTGCTCCACCTTCACCAAAACAATAATTGCTTTCAGGGTTTACTTCGCCTGCTTTATTTAAGACTGCCAGATCTCTTCTCCTGGCACGTACATCTTTACCTCTTTCAACAAGAATGGGTTTAATACCCAATTCAATTAACCGCAACGCAGCAAAAAGCCCTGCCGGCCCCGCACCAACTATGACCGTTTCTTTTTTAGCAGCACGTACATCTTTAAATTCAAAATTAATTGATGGTCTTTCCTGCACAGGTTCATTGATAAAAGCATTCACAATAAGATTCACCCATGGTTGTCTGCTTCTTGCGTCAATCGATTGTTTGAGAATATAAAAGCCATTTACAGAACTGGCCGGTACAGCAGCAGTTTGAGCAATTTGCTCCTGAATGATCAATTGATTGTTTGCCTGAGAAGGCAGGATCCGCAGTGTAATTTGTTGTTGCATGTGTCAGGCAGTTAACCTAAAAACATTTTGTAAGCGGTAAAGATAACGGATGTTTTAAGTGATTATAAATTACAAATTCATTTTCAAAAAAACATTTTTTTTCTGCTCTTAAAAACCGCTATCTTTCATTCGTTACATTAAACATATGAACAAGGGTACTATCCATTCAATTCTTGCGGCCTGCATTCTTTTTTTCTATTCCTGTAATCCTGTTTACAGGGCATCATCGGTTCAGTATAAAGATTATAAAGTTGATAATATTCAAACCGATTCAACGCTTAAGGCTTTTCTTCAACCATATGCAGATAGTGTAAACAGCAGCATGAACGGTGTTATTGCAACTCTTGCTGTTGATCTTGAAAAAAAACAACCCGAAGGTTCATTAGGTAATTTGATGGCAGATGCTATGAAGGCAATTGCAGAAAAGGCGTATGCAACAAAAGTAGATGCTGCTTTTGTAAATTACGGAGGTATCAGGTTGCCTTCCATTAAAGCCGGTGCTATTACCAGAGGAAAGGTATTTGAACTCATGCCTTTTGATAATATTGTTGTGTTGCAAAAGTTATCCGGAAAAATATTCAAAGATTTTTTAGATCATATTGCATCAAGAGGTGGCTGGCCTGTTGCTGGTATAACCATGCAAATCAAAAACAAGAAAGCAGAAAATGTAATGATCAATGGCAAACCAATTGACATGAATGCAGTTTACACCATTGCTAATTCAGATTATGTTGCAAACGGAGGAGATATGTGCGAAATGCTGAGACCTGTTCCTCAAATCAATAACGGGCTTTTATTAAGGGATGCATTGATTGAATATTTTACAGCCTTCAGCAAAGAAGGAAAACAAATAACTGCCACCATTGAAAACCGGGTTACCAATGCTCAATAGAAGAACCTTTATCCGGCAATCAGCCTTCACTGCAGGTGCAATGATTGCATCAAAATGGGCAACAGCAGATGAAATAGCTGAACAACGGCTGGTTATTCTACATACCAATGATGTACACAGCAGGCTGGAGCCTTTTCCCATGGATGGAGGCCGGAATCAAGGCTTGGGTGGCGTTGCAGCAAGGGCAAAACTAATTGGAGATATCCGATTACAGGAAGAACATGTATTGTTACTCGATGCCGGTGATATTTTCCAGGGAACTCCTTATTTTAATTTGTACAAAGGAGAACCTGAAATAAAAGCAATGACAAAAATGGGTTATGATGCATGCACGATGGGCAATCATGATTTTGATGCAGGTCTTGAAAATTTTGCAACTCAACTCAAACATGCCCATTTCCCCGTATTGTTGTGTAATTATGATTTTACCAATACTGCAATGGAACATCAATCGGCACCCTATAAAATTTTTAGAAAGGGGAAATTAAAAATTGGTGTTACAGGTATTGGTATTGAAATGAAGGGATTGGTTCCGGATAATTTATTTGGTAATACCGTTTATCTTGATCCTGTAAAAAGGCTGAATGAAACAGCGTACTTATTGAAAAAAGAAAAAGATTGTGATATGGTCATCTGTTTATCTCATCTTGGTTATCAATACAAAGAAGATATTAACAAATTGTCGGATTTGATTCTTGCAACAGAAACCGAAAATGTTGACTTGATCATTGGCGGGCATACACATACTTTTTTAACCGAACCGGTGATGATAAAGAACAAAATAAATGCTGAAGTTTTGGTGAATCAGGTAGGATGGGCGGGCATTCAACTGGGCAGATTGGATTTCGAATTTTCAAGATTTAATAAGAAAAGTCTGGCAAATGCCAATACTCTTTTAATAGGTAAAAAAACAGGGGAATAAAAAATTTTTTTTTCCACAAAAAGTGTTGATATTCGCTGTCCCCCCATTTTTTTTATATTGATTATTCAGTATAAAAAAGGAACAAGAGAAAAACAGGAACATTATTAACTCATTATATAAACTGCTTCAGGAACAATGACGAAAACGGCTGATCAGGTATGGAAAAGTTGTTTAACTATTATTAAGGATATTGTAGAGTGGCAACATTTTAAAACATGGTTTGAACCTATCAAACCTGTTGAACTTAAAAATAAAATTCTGACCATCCAGGTACCCAGTCAATTTTTCTTTGAGTATTTAGAAGAACATTATGTTACCTTGTTAGCGAAAACGCTGAAAAGGGAGTTGGGAAAAGATGCGAACCTCGAATACCGCATCATGATGGATAGTGGTAATAACAGTCATCAGCCGATAACAATGGATGTTCCCGGTCATGGTTATAAAACATATACAAACAACGAAATGGATTTTCCGCTGGTTATAAGTAATCCTGTAAAGAACCCGTTTGTGATTCCGGGTTTAAAAAAGGTTCAGATTGATCCGCAACTGAATCCGAATTATACATTTGATGCTTTTATTGAAGGTGATTGTAACCGTGTTGCACGACGTGCAGGTAAAACAGTTGCGGATAAACCCGGCGCTACTTCTTTTAATCCACTGGTTATTTATGGTGGTGTAGGTTTAGGTAAAACGCATTTAGCCCAGGCCGTAGGAAACGAAGTAAAACGCCAACATCCCAGTAAAGTTGTACTCTACGTTAGCTCTGAAAAATTCATTAATCAATTTGTTGATCATAGCCGCAATAATGCCATCAATGATTTTATTCATTTTTACCAGTTGGTAGATGTATTGATCATAGATGATGTACAGTTTTTTAACCGGGCTGAAAAATCGCAGGATGCTTTTTTTGCCATCTTCAATCACTTACATCAAAGTGGCAAGCAGTTAGTGCTTTCTTCCGATAAACCACCTAAAGATCTCGAAGGTGTGCAGGAACGTTTGCTCAGCCGTTTCCGTTGGGGATTGAGTGCCGATCTTCAAATGCCCGATTATGATACACGTATTGAGATCCTTGAAAAGAAAATGAAGAATGATGGGTTGGAAATGCACAAGGATGTGGTAAAGTATATTGCGTATAACATTAATACCAATGTGCGTGAGCTGGAAGGTGCACTGATTTCTTTGTTGGCACAATCCTCGCTTAATAAGAAAGAAATTGATCTTGACCTGGCTAAAAAAGTGTTGAAGAATTTTGTAAAAACCTCCTCTAAAGAAATTACCATCGACGCCATTCAGAAAATGGTATGTGATTACTTTGATGTGCCATACGAAAAACTCCTGCAAAAAACACGCAAGCGTGAAATTGTACAGGCAAGACAGATTACCATGTATTTGGCAAAGACCTTTACCAAAAACTCACTCAAAACAATTGGTGAACATTTTGGAGGCAGAGATCATACAACTGTTATTCACTCCTGCCAAACGGTAAAGGATTTAATGGATACTGATACCATGTTTAAAGAAAGTGTGTTGGAGTTGCAGCAAAAAGTTCAGTTAGCCGCCATGTAATTACGAAAATAGAAAAAGATTAAATCCCAAATTTCATGACTGGAGTTTGGGATTTGTTTTGGCACTTTACCAAGAGTCGGCTATTTTTGCAGCCCCTTTAGGGAAACTGCCGCAAGGCAGTCAGGATCGGGAAGTAGCGCAGGCCGGTAGCGCACCTGGTTTGGGACCAGGGGGTCGCAGGTTCGAATCCTGTCTTCCCGACACTGAGAGTCTTACTGAAAAGTAAGGCTCTTTTTTATTGAACTCTTTCTGATTTTAATCGAAAGAATTCCTCGCAGCTTGCTGCGGGATGGCTGTTTGTATTTTGTATGATATTTGTGTTATGAGTGAACATATTCATAAGCGGCATAACAAAAGTTTGTTGCTGTATCATTTGGTTTGTCGCTGATTACCTCATTCACTACGTCCCATGCATAAATCACATCTTTGTAACGTGTAACAACAGTTGTAATATGTTCTTTCATTCGTTGCAGTAATACTTCTTTGCTTACTTGCTTACCTTCCGCATCTTTAAACAACCAACCAGGCGTTTGATTGTGCCAAACCAAACAATGTCCACGAAGTTTCATGTTATTGCGTTTTGCAAATGCAGCAATGGAATCACCGCCACGCCAGTTGTATTCATTTTCTGTAGGGTGGATAGGCCCTATCTTCATGGCATTCTCCGCCGTCATGCTGTTGAAATGTTTCAACACCAATCCTGCTTCGTCTGTCTTTAATGCTCTTGGCGAAACTGCAACACCTATTGTAAAATAGTTTTGATAATAATCTTTGAGTCCTTTTGTGGTATCGGTCAGATCATTATTTGCAATGCCAGTAATTGTATTGTTAAATGCCAACGCAACAAATACTGTAACAAGCACTACAAATAGAAATAGCTTTTTCATTTGAATTAAATAATTGTGTTAAGAAACAAAACGCCGATCAGCCCTAAAATAGAAATGATGGTTTCCATCACCGTCCACGAAAGAAAAGTTTGTTTGAGTGATAACTTGAAAAATTCTTTAAACATCCAGAAACCCGAATCGTTGATATGTGAACCAAACACACTGCCGCTGCCAACTGCCAACACCATCAACTCAGGCGATGCAGCACCACTTGTTACTAAAGGTGCAACAATACCTGCAGCAGTAATGCCAGCAACAGTTGCAGAACCAATCGTTACTCTTAGTAACGCAGTAACAACCCATGCAAAGATCAATGGAGGCATTTGCCATTTGCTGCTGAAAGATGCGATATAATCGCCGGTGCCACTATCCTGCAATACCTGTTTAAATACGCCGCCTGCTGTAATAATGAGCAGGATCATTGCAATACCTGAGATGCCATCGCCCAGCCATTTCATTAATTTTTCCATTGGAACATTCTTTCGGATGCCAAAGAAGTAAAAGGCAAGTAACACGGCAATGAGTAAGGCAATGGTTGAATCGCCAATGAATAAGAAAGTTGTTTTTAAAAACCCTTCGGCTAAGAAATTTTGTGCAATCACAGCCAGTGTGATCAATAGCACAGGCAATAATGCTATGAGGAAACTTGGAAGTGCTGATGGCAATTCTTTCAATTCCTTTTCAGTTGTTGAAAACAGTTCTGTATCTGATGAAGTGATTCGTTTTAAAACTCTTCCCAACAAAGGGCCTGCAACTATTACCGCCGGTATTGCAATGATTATTCCATATACCAATACCTTACCCATGTCAGCATTAAATGCATTGACCAACACAACAGGCCCGGGATGTGGTGGCAGAAAACAATGTGTAGTACTTAATGCGGCAGCCATTGGAATAGCGATGTAGAGTAAAGGCAATCCTGTTTTCTTTGCCAGCATGAAAACCAATGGAACAAGAATTACAAAACCTGCATTATAATAGAGAGGAATGCCAATTAAAAAACCGGTGAGTAAAACTGCCCACTGAATATTCTTTTCTCCGAATTTTTTAATGAGTGTGATGGCAATTTTTTCTGCAGCACCACTTACTTCTAAAATTTTGCCGAGTACTGCACCAAGACAAAGAATCAATGCTAATCCGCCCAATGTACTGCCCACACCTTTTTCAATTGATTTGACCAACTGGGCCGGTGGCATGCCCAATAATAATCCTGCAGTAATTGCAACAATGAGTAAGGATAAAAAAGGATTTACCTTCTTTACTGTTAAGAATACCTGCAATGCAATCGCTAATATGATGATGAGAAAGGTCAAGTTATTTTACTGTGTTAGTGAGTGTACCAATATGATCAATGCTGATACTGATTTCATCCCCGCTTTGTAAAGTAAACTCACTGCCGGGCACAATCCCAGTACCCGTCATCACCAAACAGCCATGTGGAAAGCTGCATGCACGGTAAACAAACGAAACCAGTTCTTCAAATGAGCGTTTGATCTGGTTGATAGCAATGTTTTCTTCAAATACAGTTTCATTCTTTCGTTTGATCAGGAGGTGAATGTTTGTGTTACTGTCGAGTGGTTGATCGGTTATATAAATACATGGACCGAGAGCTGCACAAGCATCATATGTTTTTGCCTGCGGTAGATATAATGGATTTTCCCCTTCAATACTCCGGCTGCTCATGTCATTGCCAATGGTATAGCCAATGATCTTGCCTGATGAAGTAACGACTAATGTTAACTCCGGTTCAGGCACATCCCAGGTAGAGTCTTTTCTTATTTGTACAAATCCTTTATTACCCACAATGCGATGGGGTGTAGATTTAAAAAATACTTCGGGACGTTCAGCTTCATACACTTTGGCATAGAAATCAGCAGCACCACTGTCTTTCGACTCTTCTTGTCTTCCAACCTTGCTGCGTAAATAAGTAACACCACAAGCCCAGAGTTCCTGTTGATCGCCGATAGGAGCTGAGGTATCTTTTACAGCATCACTTGTTACAGATGTTGAGCCTTGAGCTAATTGCTCCAACTTTTGAAACAACGCATCATTATTCACTAAGCTTTCCCAGGTTTCGTTCGAAAGATAAAATTTATTATCTCTTTCAATTACTGCTCCTGCTTGGGTATTGTATAGTTTCATTTTGTTTAATTCGTGTTGATTCGTGGAATTCGTGGTACTATTTTCTCATCTTAAATCGCAGCACCTGCATGTCATTACTGATATACAACGTTTTTTCATCAGCGCTCAATGCACAGTTCGATGTTGGATGTTCCAGTTTCAATTTGCCTAATACTTTTCCTTCTTTGTTGAAGATCCAGATACCACCGGGCCCTGTTGCAAATACATTTCCTTTTTTATCAACTTTCAAACCGTCAGGCGAACCCGGTTGTCCTTTTGCTGAAGCAATATCGTTATAGAACAATCTTCCATTGGTTAAGGAATCTCCTTTTACATCATAGATATACCAATTAGGATTTGCTCCATCTGAACTTGCGATGATCAATTGCTGTTCGCCCGGAAGGAATGCAATACCATTGGGCCGTGGAATACTATCGACTAATAAAATCACTTCACCGGTTGTTTTTACTTTATATACTCCATTAAACAGTAATTCTTTTTTTGGATCATCATCACTTTGTGTTTCCAAACCATATGGAGGATCTGTAAAAAATAATTCACCGGCTTTGTTATACACTGCATCATTTGGACTGCTGAAACGTTTGCCTTTGTACATCCACGCCAACGAAGTGAATTGTGCAGCAGGTTGATTCAATGCTGAATTCATTCTGGCCATTTGCCTGTTGCCATGCTGACATAAAACAAGATTTCCATTTGGATCTAATAACAAACCATTACTTCCTGTTTCGCCAGCACGTTTTATTGTATCGGTATAACCGGAAGGAGTGAGATAGACTTCTTTGCCTTTTGCTTCTGTCCATTTGTAAATTGTATTGGTAGGTACATCAGAAAACAAGAGCATGTTTTCTTTTTCAACCCATAATGTTCCTTCGCTCCATTCAAAACCTTCGGCGATGATCTCTGCGGTTGCATCTGCTTCAATTATTGAATCCAGTGCAGCATCAAGCCGTTCGACTGTTCCGGTTGTTTTATACGCACTCATAGTTTGTTTCTGTTCATTATTGCATGAAAGTGATACAATTGTTGCAAAAAGAAAGATCGATTTATGTCGTTTCATTTTCTATGTTGTTTAACCCGTTTTAATTTGCGTTCTATCCTTAATGTGAATCTCTCGTTACTTCACTTCCTGAACTTCCCTGTAAAAAATCAAGATCAGCCCCTTTATCTGCGCCCATCACATGCTTAATATACATACTCACATAACCACGACTGGCTGCTGGTTTTGGAGCAATCCATGCAGCTCTTCGTTGGGCTAACTCTTCATCACTCACCAACAACTGTAGTTTGCGTTCTTCCACATTCAATTCAATCATGTCTCCATTCTGCACCAATGCTAATGTACCACCAATAGCGCTTTCAGGCGATACATGCAATACTGCTGTTCCGTATGCAGTGCCACTCATGCGTCCATCACTGATGCGAACCATATCTTTAATTCCTTTCTGCAGAATTTTTTTAGGCAAAGCCATATTGCCTACTTCAGGCATACCCGGATAGCCAACAGGTCCAACATATTTCAATACCATCACACAGTTTTCATCAATATCCAGTTCAGGATCATCAATACGTTGATGATAATCTTCAATGGTTTCAAACACCACCGCACGACCGGTATGCTTCATCAGTGCAGGAGTTGCGGCAGATGGTTTGATGACTGCACCATTCTCTGCTAAATTTCCTTTCACCACTACACAACCAGCTTCAGGAATTATTGGCTGCTCATACGATGCAATTACTTCACGGTTGTAACAATCAGTTGTTCCTACGATGTTATCATGATGATTTTTTCCGGTAACGGTTATTACATTTTTATGCAATTCTTTTTTCAGTTCATGTAAGATAACCGGCAAACCACCTGCATAATAAAAATCTTCCATCAAGAACTTACCCGATGGCATTAGATTTAGCAACAATGGAATCTTACTTCCGAGTGTATCAAAATCATCCAATTTCAGATCAACAGCAATTCTTCCTGCAATAGCGGTCAAATGAATAATAAAATTTGAAGAACCACCAACCGCAGCATTTACCTTGATCGCATTTTCAAATGCTTCTCTCGTTAATATTTTATCGATGGTCAAATTTTCTTTCACCATTTCTACAATTCTTCTGCCGCTCAACTGTGCCATTTGTTTTTTTCTTGAATCAGCAGCAGGAATAGCCGATGCACCACTCAATGTTAACCCCAACGATTCAACCATTACAGCCATTGTGCTTGCAGTGCCCATTGTCATACAATGGCCAATACTTCTGCTCATACAACTTTCTGCAAACTCGCAGTCTTCCTGGGTCATATTTCCCATCTTCATGTCTTCATCAAATTTCCAAACATGTGTGCCACTGCCGATGGTTTGTCCTTTGTAGCGCCCATTGAGCATAGGTCCACCAGGAACGACGATGGTGGGCAAACCCACACTTGCAGCACCCATTACCGTTGAAGGTGTTGTTTTGTCACAACCTGTAAGCAACACTACACCATCAATCGGATTACCACGGATACTTTCTTCTGCATCCATACTCGCCAAATTGCGAAACAGCATCGCTGTTGGTTTCAACAATGTTTCACCTAAACTCATAATAGGGAACTCAACAG
>JAYUTS010000304.1:0-5237 GCA_043754995.1 Chitinophagaceae bacterium | reverse complement strand
TACCTTTTGTTTTTGCTTCGTAGAAATAACCGGCACGTGCAAAGAACAGATCATTGTAACTGTATTCCGCCCCGGTTGAAATCTGTAACTCTTTCATTTCTTCTCCAAAACCACCCGGCGCATCTCCAAATGAAGAGAACCAGCTTCCCACAACACTTTTGTTACGATATTCATCCAAACATTCAGGAGTGCGGCATGCGGGGGGTGTTGGTACCAATAATTTATTGATATCAATACCAAAGCTGATCTTATTAGTTTCATCTATTGTTTTATGATAAACTCCTCCAATACCTAAATTGGCAGGAATATAATCCTTACCACGTGCATCGTTGGTATAAGATATTTTACTTCCGAGGTTGCTCATCACAGCTCCTGCTGTAAACCCACTTCCTTCCTCATTGAGACCATTATAATAAAATGAAACATCGCCTGCTACTGCTGTACCGGGCTTATAGGTTACACCATTGGTATTACCATTGGCAAGATTTGAATAAATATAACGTAAAGCAATACCCACACCTATTTGATCACTCAGGCTGCGGCTGTAACCTGCATCAATTGAAAATTCACGGGGATTGAATGTTTGCAGATCATTACCGGCAAAATCGGTAAACTGGATTTTTCCTAAATTGAAATAACGTAAAGAACCTGAAACAGCCTGGTCTTCATTGATCTGATAATAACCAGCAACGGTTCCAATAAATACATCACTTAATCCAAGATCTTTTAACCAGGGTGTATAAGTTAAAGCAATCGATGCTTTTTGTGTTGCAAACGGAATTTTAGCCTGGTTCCAGAAAGAAGCATTGGCATCCGCTGAAGTAGCAATTCCAAGATCGCCCATCCCTCCTGCACGTGCATCGGGTGATATACGTAACATTGGTACGGCTGTGGTTACAACGTTAATAGAATCCTGGGCAAATGTTTTTACTGAAGCAGCAAGCAGGAACAGGCACATGAATAGTGCAGCAAATTTTCTCATCAGAGTTAAAGTTTGAGGCATAAAAATAGATGAATTTTGGAAAAAGCAATATTTAATGATATGTTTTGGTTTTACAACACAACTAATTTTTGAATGGCTGATTGCTTTTTACCATTTGAATCTTTTACTTCTAACTGGTAAATGTAAACGCCACGACCAATTTTCTGTCCATAGTCATCTCTGCCGTCCCATTCAATTTCAAAAGAACGGTTTCCATCATTATTTATTGTACGGCTGATTGATTTCACCACTTTGCCGGAAACTGAAAAAATGCGGATCATCACCTGCAATTGATCACCGGGACGGTTGTGTTCAAACATGAAAGTTGTTCTGCTGGTAAAAGGATTGGGATAGTTATATACTCTTTCAATTTTCAATTCCACATCTTTTACCACTCTGAATTCAAGTGTATATTCACTGCTGTTATTATATACATCCCAGGCTTTTATTTTGATTGTATGCAACCCTTCACTTAAAACTGGCAGTTGAAAACGAACAGTACCTTTTTGATAACTATCCGTATCGGCTTCATAATAATCATTTAATATGAAATAGCTGTTGTTATCATTGTCCAGTGTTGCAACAAGATCATGACCAATACCAGTTCCTACTGTATTAATGCCGCTTGAATCAAACAGTTTTAAAAATAAAACCGGTGTTTCATTGCTGATGCCACCGTTTACAAATTTTTCATCGTTGAGATAAGCTTTGATTGCTGGCCCTGTTTGGTCGCTCATTGAATTATTTCCCGCTCCACCAACCATGATATTTGTTTCAGCTCCATTGCCATCTTTAGTTCCATCTTCTGCATAATAACTGATCTTACCATTTCCAAACTGGTAGTTGATATCTTTCGGCACCACAAAAGAATAAGTGAACTGTCCGTTGCTCACTTTTGCTTTGCCTTTAAAAATAATGTTGGGTTGGTTACTAAAATTTGTAACAGGGCTGGTTGCATCGTTACCGAAGGTTTGCACCTGCTGTATTTTATCAAAGATCACCGGATATACATTTCCATTGAAGTTACTGATCCTGTTACCCGAAGCATCTGTTACTTCGCCCTTAATGGTATAAAGATTTAATGCCTTCAATGTATCAGCAGATGGCACCTGGTTATTTACTGAAATTGTTTTTACTTTCAACGTTGGAAAAGCTAAACGCAGTGCAGGATCTCCTAACAGTGTAAACTTTCTGTTATTGATTACATCGCCAAAGTTCTGATAGGTAAAATTCTTAGCCCGTTTAATGGCATCGCCCAATGTGGGAAAAATTCCATTGGCATCCTGTGTTAAGGCTAATTGAAAATAATTATTGTTCATGATACGGTTGCTGAAAGCAAACACCACACGGGTGGTGGTCATTAATGCAATAGCGCCTGTACGTTCCCGTAATAAAATATTTTCACCAATTGAATTAATGGATGGATTATCATAGGGTGCAAAATCACAGGTGGCAGTAATGAACAAAGGAAGTTTGTTGCTGTTACTCCAGTTGTTCACCATATCCTGATCGAGAATAACTTCACCTGCCAATCGCCTGAATCCACCATGACCACTGTAATTCCAGATCAATGTGCCGGCAAAAATTTTATTGTTGATGGCCTGGTTTACATCGGGATAACGGCTGCCCCCGCTTCCGCTTTGCTGACGGTAGGCATCCAAATAAATTTTTGAAACATTAAAGTTTTTGTTTTGTTGAATGACCTGTGCATGCAATTCAGCATCCTGCAGATGGATATTATTGTCTTCATCATCTGCAACAAGCGATACATCATTGCGCCAGGGTCCAAAACTTTCTTTTGCATGATAGCGAACGATCTTATCAACTACATACTTTGCCTCCTGTAAATTTTTGGCAGGTATCCGGCCAATTCCAATGTCTAATAAATTCACCGGAAAAAGTTGATTAATATCATCAGCATCATCCAGCAATCCAAAAAAATCATCAGAAGTATAAGTGGTCAGGGGATCAAGCGAAGATTTACTTTCATAACAGGGAACAAGATTTGTATTTGCATTTACACGGTTTTGATAATCATAGGATGCATCGCCCATCAATAAAAGATAACGGGAGCGTTTGGTTGTATCATTCCCAGCTTTATCGTAATACATTTTTACAAAATCCCTGATCGCTGTGGGATCGGGAGTGCCAGATGCAAATTCATTAAACACCTGTTCAGTTGTAACAACCAATACATTTAATCCCTGGTTTTGCTGATGCCATGCAGCAAGCCTCTGTGCTTCACTCAGGAGAGATGCATGTGTAACGATTAAATAATTTTTTGCTGATGAACTATGCAGGTCCTGGTTGTTTACTTTTCCTTTTGCTTCTGGTACTAAATAATTCTGATTGTTGAAAGCCACATATTCTCTCAAACGCTCTGATGAGTTGATAAATCTGAATTCAGTTCCATTGATTGAGCCCATCATATTCATGGGTTGCAACGGATCAGTTATATCCCATACCATCATATTATTGTTTGCCGACTGCAATCGAAATTCGGTAACATTACCAGCGGCAACGGAATTCCAGTCCCTGAACAATAACTGATCAACTCCACTCATATTTAATTGACGATGTGGAAACAGTTCGAACCAATTTAACCATCCTTGTGCATTTACGCTACCCGGTTGATAGTTGTATTGAATATTAATGTTTGATTGTGCAACTGAAAACTGTGCAGAAATTTCATGCGGGAATGCAACAGGATCGTATGTTCCTGTTCCAACTGATGGTACAATCTGTTGCGTTGCAGAATTATTATTAGCCGTAATTGCAAATGAACTTGCTGCACCATTACTTCTTGCTGCAACATTGGAAACAAGTTGAACCGGCATGCCTGTAACCAAATTGGGAAAAACAACCGGAAAATTTTTACTCAATGACCGGCCGGGCGTATTGCTGAATTCTTCACCATACCATTCCTTTCCGCTTTTTAAGAAGTTGATACTGTCTAATTCATAAAAAAACCGATCCCGGAACAGGCTGACCGTTTGATTGGGGGTTGCTGTATTATTTCTGTTTTGAATACGTAATCCATTTGCAGCAACAGAAATAAAATAATAAGCCTCATTTGCATACAAATTTTTTTGATGATGAAAAGTTTTATTAATTGAATCCTTTCTCCATGTATGCGGCCCGTTAGCAAAAAATAAAAAATAATCATTGCCACTAAACACAGCATCTCCACCATCAAACATCATGATAGCATTTTCTGTAAAATCATCAGCCCGTTTTAGATTGTTTGGTTCTGGTAACATTTCTCCGCCATTGCCATAAACCCGTATGCTGCTGCTGGATAGATTTGTTGTATTGATACCAAGAGATTGTAAAAAAGCAACATTCACAGTGTAAACACCAGCTTTTTTTACTGCTATTTTGTACCAGTTACCTGTAGCCAATACCGAATTATTTCGATAAATGCGTTGAGCAGTAGCGGAGAAGAATAAACAACAACCAATAAGTAATGCTGAGTAACGCATAAAAAAGGTGAACGGCAAATATACCTGAAATAGATTTTTCTTTAACTCCTCATCTGGCTTATATGAGATGATTGAAAATGAACAGATGCTGCATCCTTTGGTAATTCTACTGCATACTAAGCAGAAATACTAAAAAACAAAGATTGAACGTTTAATTACTATAGATTTTAAAAAGAAAAACCTATGTTTGTTGTCACCCATTATTTAAAATTTTGGGCTTAAATCCAATACAATATTTTTGAACTTCACCCGTTAACTATCAAAACGAAAAGAATGAAAAGCCTTTTCTCCGTTAAAAATCTGGGTATCCTATTAATTGGTGCCACACTTATTACTTCCTGTAACTTATTTAAAAAGAAACCGGAAAAATCATCCAATACTGGTTGGACCTATAATGACCCTAATGGCAGTGGTTTCCGTGTATCAAAAGAAAAGGATCAGAAAACCGGACCGGGTCTTGTGTTTGTTGAGGGAGGCACTTTTACCATGGGCGCTTCTGAAGAAGATGTAATGCGTGACTGGAATAATATTCCCCGCCGTGTTACTGTAGCTTCTTTCTATATGGATGAAACCGAAGTTGCCAATGTTCACTACCGTGAATATCTCTACTGGCTGAACCGTGTTTTCATGGATACAGCCATTACCAACCGTGCTTTACCTGATACACTTGCCTGGCGCAGTGAGTTGGCTTATAATGAGCCTTATGTGGAATATTATTTCCGCCATCCCTCGTATAATTTATATCCTGTTGTTGGTGTAAGCTGGAAACAGGC
>JAYUTS010000303.1:0-2392 GCA_043754995.1 Chitinophagaceae bacterium | reverse complement strand
GCAACAGCAGGGAAGATCTCTTCAAAGCCATTAAGCATGGTTATAAAGACGAAGGCATGCCTTCTTTTGATACAACATTTACTGATGTTGAAACCTATGAACTGGCAGAATATATTTTAACAGGAATTGAAAATCTGAAACAATACAGTTTCACAAACGAACCTGTAAAGGAAAACTACTTTCCTTCAAAAGATATTAATATCAGGCTTGATACAATTGTAAAGGGTATAACTGTTGCATGGGGCATGGCCTTTTTGCCCAATGGCGATCTGTTATTCACCGAAAAATCGGGCAAATTGTTCAGGGTGAAAAAAAATAAGGAAAAAGAGGAAATCAGCGGAGTGCCTGAAGTGCTTTATTCACAACAGGCAGGCTTGATGGATATAGAACTGCATCCTCAGTTTGCAAAAAATAATGTGCTTTATATTTCTTATTCAGCCGTTAAAAAGAAAGGTGATACACTGTTATCTACCACGGCCATTATGCGGGCAGTATTGAAAGGAAATGAACTTACGCAACAGAAAATTATTTTTGAAGCCTTGCCTTATTTGAGCTCCCGTATTCATTATGGGTGCCGTCTTGAGTTTGATCGCAAGGGGTTTCTTTATTTTACTGTTGGCGATAGAAACATTTATAAGGTGCATCCGCAAAGTTTGAGTAATCCTTTTGGAAAAGTACATCGTATTAAAGATGATGGAACAATCCCTGCAGATAATCCTTTTGTAAAAACAGCAGGTGCAGTTGCCAGCATTTATACATACGGCAACCGTAATTCGCAAGGTCTTGCCATGCAGCCATCCACAGGAATTATGTGGGAAGATGAACATGGTCCCAGGGGTGGTGATGAAGTGAACATTGTACAAAAAGGAATGAATTACGGATGGCCCGTTATATCATACGGGATAGATTATAACGGCGTGCCTATCACCAATAAAACAAAAATGGAAGGGATGTTGCAACCTGAAATTTACTGGATACCTTCTATTGGCCCCGGTGGTATGACTTTTGTAAAAGGCGATCGGTATCCTGCCTGGAAAGGCGATCTCATGGCCACTTCCATGCGTTTCGGCTATCTCAATCGCTGTATCATAAGAGGCAGCAAGATCGTTGGACAGGAAATGCTCATAAAAAATATGGGAAGAATGAGGGATGTACAACAATCACCTGATGGATACCTTTATATATCAGTTGAGAAGGGATATATTTTTCGTTTAGTGCCCGTGAAATAAGAACATATTGCTTTTTAATCTCCTGCATCATTATACTTTTTCAATAAAAGGTTAACCGCTTATGTAGAAAACTATTTCAGCACAGAGTTGTTGTACCATAGTCCCTTATCTTTATTTTTCCGGGGTCATGTACTCCATTTATTCAATCACCAAACCAATTGATAAGATATGAGGTATATCCTTGTTGTTTGCATGCTGTTTATTTCCATTGCTGTGTTTTCGCAGCAACAGGCTCCTGTAAAAGGAAACTATGCATTGGCCGCCCGTTTTTCACCGGATAAGATTGCAAAAATGCTGTTCAGCACATCTGTTGATCCGCACTGGCTCAAACTCAGCGATCGGTTCTGGTATGTATATGAAACAAGAGAAGGAAAATTCTGGTATATAGTTGATGCTGCTAAAGGCACCAAACAGAAAATATTTGATCAGGCAAAACTTGCTGCTGAAATTACAAAAATTGTAAAAGACCCTTTTGATGCACAGCATTTACCAATTGAGCGACTGAAGTTTGTAAAAGATGAAAACAGTATCCGTTTCGAAATAAAAAGTACACAGGACGAAGAGAAAAAAGATACTGCCAACAAAAAAGATTCTATCGGAAGAAGAACGGCAGGGCAACAGGAAGTGAAAAAAGAAAAGAAGATTTTCTTTTTTGAATACAACCTGCTCACTGGTACATTAACCCATCTGAAAGATTATGAAAAGCCAAAAGAAAGAGCCACATGGGCTTCTTTTTCTCCTGATCAAAAAGTGATCATCTTTTCAAAGAAATTTAATCTTTACTGGATGGATAGTGCCAACTACCGCAAGGCACAGATCAAAGAAGAAGATTCCACTATTGTTGAACATCAGTTAACAACAGATGGGGTTGAAAATTATAGTTATGGTGGTGGGGCTAATGAAACCAATGTTGATAAGGAAAAGAACAAGAATAAACGTAAGCCTGCTTTTGTTAGTTGGTCGCCCGATGGCAAGCACTTTGTTATTTCCCGTACCGACAACAGAAAAGTGAAAGACTTGTGGGTGATTAATAATATTGCAGAGCCACGTCCAACATTGGAAACATATAAATACCAGATGCCGGGCGAAAAAGAATCACCCATAAGAGAATTGTATGTGTTCAATTTTGAAAATAAAACAAAGAAGCAACTCAGGCTTACAGG
>JAYUTS010000302.1:0-5280 GCA_043754995.1 Chitinophagaceae bacterium | reverse complement strand
TTACCTGCCCTGGATTTTATGGCCCACAGGGAAGAATTTTGCGTTTGCCTTTAGCAGGTCCCGGTCTTATTAATAAGTTTACTGAATTTAAATACAATGATCACCGGATAACTAATTTTGAAATGGAGACTTCTGCTATTTATGGGCTTGGAAAATTATTGGGCCACGAATGCCTGAGCCTGAATGTGATTGTTGCCAACCGGGTGGTGCAGCAGTTTTCAAAAGACAGCAATGCCGCAGTGGAAAGTCTTATTAAAAAATCAATTGAGATATTAGCGGCCCCCTAAATCCTCCGAAGGGGAACTTTGAAAGAGTACAATTCTTTATGATGCCTGATAAAATCTAAGGGTATGAAAGTGATTATTCTTAAGGTACAAATAAAAGGAGGAAATAAAAAGCTGCTACAATGCTGTCTTTTGTTATGCTATCATCTTCACATCCGATGTAACCGAGGACTCACTTTTACGACATACCTTTATGCAATAAATCCACCCTTTTAAAACAAGATTCATTAAAATAAAAAATGCTGAAAGAAAAATCAGAAAATATAAATCTCTTTTGACTTCTTTTCTATCCTGAGCGGAAGCCGAAGGATGTTCTCAGCTAAAAAAATAAATATGGTAGCAACAAAAACAATTCCTGATTTCTCTCTGTCGCCCCGCATAGACCAGGTGGGTGTGGAAGAAAGAGCAAGCCGCTTTACCAAACGAAGTATAAAAAATGAAACCAAGATCAATGGTTTAAAACTTGCCCTCAACATGATTGACCTTACTACACTGGAAGGAAAAGATACGGATGGAAAAGTAAAACAGCTATGTTATAAAGCTCAGCATTTGCATGATGCTTACCCCGGCTTGCCAACAGTGGCAGCCATTTGTGTTTATCCAAGCATGGTAAAAGTTGCAAAAAAAGCGCTGGGAGATTCTGGTATTAAAGTAGCATCTGTTGCCACAGCCTTCCCAAGCGGACAGGCACCAAGAGATGTAAAGATCCGTGACACTAAATTCGCCATTAACGAAGGTGCCGACGAAGTAGATATGGTTATATCCAGGGGTAAATTTCACATGGGAGAATACAATTTTGTTTTTGATGAAATTGCAGCCATCAAAGAAGCCTGTGGTACTGCAAGATTAAAAGTAATTTTAGAAACAGGAGAACTGGTTACTTATGATAAAGTAAGAAGGGCCAGTGATATCGCTATGTATGCCGGTGCAGATTTTATAAAAACATCCACTGGAAAAATTTCACCAGCAGCCACTATGCCGGTTACACTGGTAATGCTGGAAGCCATCCGTGATTTTTATTATAAAACAGGAAAGCGTATTGCAATGAAACCTGCCGGTGGCATTTCAAAATCAAAACTGGCACTGCATTATTTAGTGATGCTAAATGAAGTGCTGGGAGAAGAATGGATGAACAATCAATGGTTCCGCTTTGGCGCAAGCAGTTTGGCAAATGATATATTGATGCAGTTGATGAAACAAAAGACAGGCGTGTATCAGTCACCAGATTATTTCTCAATTGACTAATTTAATTTTTAATTGTATGCAAACACAATCACCACCATTAAGCAATCTTCAGCAGGAATTACTAAAGCTGTATGCCTCAAATGTCTCAGAAGCAGATTTACTGGCAATAAAACGTTTCCTTGCAAAATATTTTGCAGAAAAAGCTATTGCTCAAGCTGATAAAATCTGGGACGAAAAAGGCTATACGAATGAAACAATGAGAAACTGGCTGAACGAAGACCATGAAGGATATGGCAAGTAAAGTTGTAGTAGATACCAGAATTTCATAAGTTGATACGTCTGATTTTGGATGAAGATATCAGGGTGTTTCTTACTGATGAAATAATGCTTGAATATGAAGAAGTGCTGTATGAGAAATATTCTGAAACAGTAGCACGAAACTTTTTATCAGCATTGAAAGAAATACCAACAGTTGAATATGTAAATATCTATTTCAGATGGAACCTGCTGTTTCAAGATGAGGATGACAATAAATTTGTTGACTGTTACCTTGCAGCTAACGCAGAATATTTAATAACAAATGATACCGGATATAATATTTTAAAAAAGATAGATTTCCCAAAAGTCAACATTATAAAACTCGAAGAATTTTTAAACCAATATTAAATAATAAAAACCTCTTTGCATTTTTTGTATCGCAGCATAAAAAGACAACACATGGCAAAAGCAACAAAAAACAATACCCTAAAACTCAAGTTCGAAAGCTCAAGAAACTTAGCACCAGCTCCAGAAAGTAAAAGTGCCGCTAAAATAAATGAACGCTACGATCTTTTCATTAATGGCAAATTTGAAAAGCCGCTGAGCAAAAAATATTTTGATACCATCAATCCTGCCACAGAAGAAAAAATAGCTGAAGTAGCAGAAGCAAATACTGATGACGTAAACAAAGCGGTGGAAGCTGCAAGAAATGCGTATGAAAAAACATGGAAGAAAATGGCTCCCAAAGAAAGGGCCAAATATATTTACCGCATTGCAAGAATGGTGCAGGAAAGAGCAAGAGAATTTTCGGTGATTGAAACTTTGGATGGCGGCAAACCCATCCGGGAGAGCCGGGATTTTGATGTACCAACTGCAGCCAATCATTTCTTTTATTATGCAGGATGGGCAGATAAATTAGCATATGCTTTTCCTAACAGGCAGGCACAGCCGCTTGGTGTGGCAGGGCAAATAATCCCCTGGAATTTTCCTTTGCTGATGGCCGCCTGGAAAATTGCACCGGCATTGGCAACAGGTAATACGGTGGTATTAAAACCGGCAGAAACTACTCCCCTTACGGCTTTGAAGCTGGCGGAAATTATACAGGAAGCAGACCTGCCACCAGGTGTGGTAAATATTATCACTGGTGCCGGGGCTACCGGTGCGGCGATTGTAAATCATCCTGACATCAATAAAATTGCTTTCACCGGATCAACAGATGTTGGAAAAATTATTCAAAGAGCCATTGCAGGAACCAACAAAAAAGCAACCCTTGAACTCGGTGGAAAAGCTGCCAATATTATTTTTGATGATGCACCGCTTGACCAGGCAGTGGAAGGTGTGGTAAACGGAATCTTCTTTAACCAGGGCCATGTTTGCTGTGCCGGTTCAAGATTGTATGTGCAGGAATCTGTATTTAAAATCGTGGTACAAAAATTAAAAGACAGGATGGAATCATTGATTGTTGGTGACCCAATGGATAAGAATACCGATGTGGGTGCCATCAACTCCAAACAGCAACTGGAAGTGATCAATAAATATTTAATTATCGGGCAGAAAGAAGGTGCAGAAATGTATCAAAGCAGTTGCTCCATTCCCAAAAAAGGATTCTTCTGCAGGCCAACCATATTCACCAACGTTGCCCAATCCAACCGAATTGCACAGGAAGAAATTTTTGGCCCTGTATTGACTATTCAAAGCTTCCGTACAGATGATGAAGTAATTGAAAAAGCAAATAACACTCCATTCGGATTAAGTGCAGGCGTATGGACCGATAAGGGTTCTAAAATATTTAACATGACCACCAAATTGAAGGCTGGTGTGGTTTGGGCAAATACATACAACAAGTTTGACCCCACTTCACCATTCGGTGGATATAAGGAAAGTGGTTATGGAAGAGAAGGTGGCTTGCATGGTTTGGCGGGTTATGTTAGTTTGGTTTAAGGTTTAATAGTTTAAGGTTTAAAGTTTAAAGTTTAAGGTTAAAGTTTTGCTCAGAATAATTTAATTACTCAAAATTTAAAGATATGGCAACAATAAAATCTTTTGAAGATATTGAAAGCTGGAAAAAATCCAGGGAAGTTTGTAAAACTTTAGGACAGTTAATTAATGAAGGAAGATTCAAAAAAAGTTATAGGTTAATTAACCAGGTTGAAGGTTCATCGGGATCTATAATGGATAATATTGCAGAAGGATTTGAAAGAGGAACAAGAGCAGAGTTTATTCAGTTTTTAGGGTATTCCAAAGGTTCTTGTGGAGAATTAAGGTCACAATTATTTAGGGCTTTTGACAGGAGTTTTATTACAGAAAAAGAATTTGAAGATTTGAAAACATTGGTATTACAAATAAGTGGTTTAATTCAAAATTTCATAAGTTATTTACAAAATAGTGAAGTATCAGGGATAAGGAAAAAGGTAACTACCAAACCTTAAACTTTAAACAAAATAACAATGGCAAAGACAATTATAAAAAAATCTACCGCAGCATTCAGCGAAAACGGCATACACAATAATGATGTGCCGGAAAAAAGACTGGAGGTTTTAAAAACTTATAAAATCTACATCGGCGGACAATTCCCCAGAACCGAATCCGGCAGATATTACGTGGCTACTAACGGCAACGGAGACAAGCTGGCAAATATGTGCCTCTCCTCAAGAAAAGATTTTAGAGACGCCGCCGTGGCGGCGAGAGCCGCTTACGGCGGATGGAGTGCAAGAGCTGCTTTTAACAGGGGGCAAATATTATATCGCATTGCCGAAATGCTGGAAGGAAGAAAAGCACAGTTTATTGATGAGCTGATGAAACAGGATGCAACTGCTGCACAGGCTGAAGCAGAAGTAAATCTTTCAATCGACCGTTTAATTTATTACAGCGGCTGGTGTGATAAATTTCAGCAGATTTTCAGTTCTGTAAATCCGGTGGCTTCTTCTCATTTTAATTTTTCTGCAACGGAACCAACAGGCGTGGTAGCAGCGATTGCTCCACAAAACAGTTCACTGATCGGTTTGGTTTCTGTAATTGCTCCCATCATTACAGGCGGCAATAGTTGCATCGTACTGGCATCTTCTTCCAAACCATTGTGTGCTGTTACATTTGCTGAAGTACTCAACAGTTCTGATGTGCCGGGTGGGGTGGTAAATATTTTAACCGGCAAAGTAAGTGAACTGCTTCCCTTCTTTGCAGATCATATGGATGTAAACTCAACTGTTTATTGCGAAAGTGATTTAGCAAACCAACAGCTCATCAAAGAAAAATCTGCATTGAATGTAAAACGTGTAGTAATATATGATAAAGTGGAATGGATGAGTGATACCGCACAATCACCCTATTTCATAACGGACTTCCAGGAAATTAAAACCACCTGGCACCCTATTGAAAACATTGGTGGAGCAAAAGCCGGATATTAACTCAACCCATAAAAAATTTAAAAAATTTAACTTCAGAGAGGTGATTTATGCAATCACCTCTTTTCAATTTATCATACCACACCGGCCAGTTCCAAACTTCGTTTACTGATCTTTTTATAATCCACATCTTCCACAATCGTATCCGGACA
>JAYUTS010000301.1:0-2397 GCA_043754995.1 Chitinophagaceae bacterium | reverse complement strand
CCTGTAGCCTTTATCAAAAAATATATTGATTACCTCGCATTGCATAAGCTCAACACTTTTCATTGGCACTTAACCGAAGACCAGGGTTGGCGCATGGAGATCAAAAAATATCCATTACTTACTTCAGTTGGCAGCAAACGGAATGGGACCATTATTGGCCGTTACCCCGGCAAAGGCAATGATAACAAACCACACGAAGGCTATTACACACAGGAAGAAATTAAAGATGTAGTGGAGTATGCAAAAAGCCGTTTTGTAGAAGTGGTGCCCGAAATTGAAATGCCCGGTCACAGCAGTGCTGCTATTGCTGCTTATCCCTGGCTCAGTTGTTTTCCTAACAGAACAACATCGATCCCTTTAAACATGGTTAGTATGAAAACAGTACAGGAAGCACAAAAAGGACGTGTAAAATTTGTACAGGAAACATGGGGCGTATTTGATGATGTGTTTTGTGCAGGCAAGGACACAACCTTTACTTTTTTAGAAAATGTATTGGATGAAGTGATTGCCTTATTTCCGTCGAAGTATGTACACATTGGTGGCGATGAGTGTCCGAAGACGCATTGGAAACAATGTCCGGCCTGCCAGAAAAGAATGAAAGATCTCAACTTAAAAGATGAACATGAACTCCAGAGTTATTTTGTACAACGTATTGAAAAATATCTCAACAGTAAAGGCAAAACCTTGATTGGCTGGGACGAAATACTGGAAGGTGGTTTAGCACCCAATGCACAAGTGATGAGCTGGCGTGGCGAAGCCGGCGGTATTGCGGCAGCAAAAGAAAATCATTATGTGATTATGACACCGGGCAGCCATGTGTATTTCGATCATAAACAAACAGCAAATGAAGATTCAGTAACCATTGGTGGCTTTACAACCATACAAAAAGTTTACAGCTACGAACCCGTGCCAAAAGAATTACCCGAAACACAGACGAAATTTGTAAGAGGTGCACAAGCAAACGTATGGACGGAATACATGAACAATACAAGTAAGGTTGAATACATGATCTTTCCCCGCATGGCTGCACTGAGTGAAGTATTGTGGAGCAGTAAAGAAAACCGGAGTTGGGATAATTTTGAAAAACGTTTACTCGTGCAGTTTAAACGATATGATATGCTGAAGCTGAACTATAGCAAAGCGTATTTTGATCCAAAGTCAACAGTTGAAGTAAAGAAATAAACAGAAAGATACAAGGAACAAAATACAAGGTCCAAGAGAAAAGCCGATGATCATTTTACGATCATCGGCTTTTCTCTTTTTATACTTAATTACTGAGTCTTGTTCCTTGAATTTTGGGTTTTGTGCTTTCTCCTCTTGTGTCTTATTTTAATACTTCTTCCAACTTCTTCTCCAAAGCCTCTCCTCTTAAGTTACGGGCTATAATAACTCCATTAGGATCGAGTAATAAGTTAAACGGAATACCAATAATACCATACTGTTCTGCTACAGGGTTCTCCCAACCCTGCATGGTTCCTGTCTGTGGCCAGGTATATTTATCGTCTTTGATTGCTTTCAACCATTTGTCTTTGCTCTGATCGAACGACACTCCAAAAATTTCAAAGTTTTTATTCTTGTATGCATTATAAGCTTTTACAAGATTCGGACTCTCCGCACGGCAAGGTCCACACCAGCTTGCCCAAAAATCAACCAATACATATTTGCCTTTGAAAGATGAAAGTGCAATTTGAGTTCCATTTACATCGGGCTGTTTAAAATCAATGGCCTTTACTCCAACCATAGTTCTTTTTCCCACTTCAATCTGCTCTTTCAATAATTTTCCTTTTTCAGAATTTTGAAGTGCAGGAGAAAGTAATGCAAACATCGGATCGGCTTTGGCAGCATCCATATCATTACCCAATGCTTCCTGTGTTAAATAAAGTGATACAGGTGATGAAGGATTGTCTTTTACAAATTGTAACTGGCCCAGGTAATATAAATCAAGGATGCCTTTATAATATTCAAATACCTCCACGGCCATCTTTTTATTTTTGGCTTTGTTGTATCCATCATAGACTTCTCCCAGTTTACTTTCCAATCTGTTGAGCGGTTTGATGAGTTGCTGGTAGCGATTAAAATCATTAACGATTGCGGAACCTGTAACAATAGCATCCCATAAAAAAGAATTGGAAGAAACAGTAATGATACCGCTATCTAAAAAAAGAGTAAGTGTATTTTGTTCATATTCAAGCCGGCTAAATTCTTTTCCGGCCTTGGGTGAAGCTTCCTGCAAGTTGAGTGTTGCAACTCCCGGCTCATTGATGGTTCCTTTGATCTCAAATTTTCCATTCAGCAACCTTACTTCTTCTCCATCGTTGCCATTATTCCAACTCAATAAGAGGTTGTATTTTTTTGTGTTAACCGGAAGCGTTCCTTTAATAACAAATTTCTTTTCCT
>JAYUTS010000300.1:0-12741 GCA_043754995.1 Chitinophagaceae bacterium | reverse complement strand
CGCTGCTTCATCACTTCATACAAAATCATGGCCGTTGCTACACCAACATTCAAGCTTTCAAAATCTCCTTTCATGGGGATTTTGAAAGCTTCATCACAGATTTTCATCAACGCCGGAAAAACACCTTTCTCCTCCCCTCCCATAACGATGGCGCATGGCTCATTAAATTCGCAATCGTAAATGCTTTTTGATGCAGTCATTTCACTCGCTACTACTTTAATGCCATTAAGATGAAGATCATCCACTGCTTTCATTAAACTGTTCACTCTGCAAATAGCAATCTGTTCCAATGCACCTGCACTGGTTGATATGGCATCTTCATTTAATGCACCAACACCTTTATCAGGAATAATGATGGCCTGCACACCGCAACAATAAGCTGTACGGGCAATGCCTCCAATGTTTCGTATATCGGTAATGCCATCCAGAATTAAAAACAGTGGTACTTCGCCTTTATCAACCACCCAGGAAATAACCTGTTGCAGATCCTGGTAACGGATTTTTGAAAGCTGCGCAATAATTCCTTCATGATCAGGAATATTAAATCCATTCAACTTTTCAACCGGCACTTTACTGATAGGAATACTTTGTTGAAAAGCCAGTTTTTTAATTTCCTCAATTACATCACCATAAAGATTGTTGTGTATATAAATCTTATCTAACTGCTTGCCTTCCTGCAAAGCTTCTAATACAGGCATTCTGCCTGCAATCAGTGTAGCTTTTTTGGGACGATGTTGTTGTTGTTTGAAATGTTTCACTTTGCAAAGAAATGATTAATCATATAAAAACCCTGCAAGAGTTTCAAACCTGCAGGGTTTCAAAGTCCCCCTAGGGGGATTTAGGGGGCGGGCTACAACCCGAATGCTTTTTTCACTTTTGACACATAGTCTAATTTCTCCCAGGTAAACAATTCAACTTTCACTTTTTTCACTTTTCCATCAGGACTTGTGAATGTTTTTTCTACAAACTCAGGTACACGGCCCATATGCCCGTAGGCTGCTGTTTCGCTGTAGATAGGATTACGCAGTTTCAAACGTTGCTCAATAAAATAAGGACGCATATCAAAAATATCTTCAATCATCTTTGCAATTTGTCCGTCGTTAAGATCAACTTTTGCAGTACCGTAGGTATTTACGTTAATAGAAGTTGGTTTGGCTACCCCGATAGCATAAGAAACCTGCACCAAAACCTCATCGCACAAACCGGCAGCAACCATATTCTTAGCAATATGACGGGTAGCATAAGCTGCAGAACGATCTACTTTGGAAGGATCTTTACCGCTGAACGCACCACCACCATGTGCACCTTTACCACCGTAAGTATCAACAATGATCTTACGACCTGTTAAACCCGTATCACCATGTGGCCCGCCAATTACAAACTTACCGGTTGGGTTGATATGATATTTGATATCGTTGTTAAACAGCTTAGCGTATTTCTTGTATTTTGATTTAATACGTGGAATGAGAATATTGATCACATCGGCTTTGATCTTTGCCAGCATTTTTGCTTCTACATCGAAATCATCATGCTGAGTAGAGATTACAATCGCATCAATACGGATCGGTTGATTCTGATCATTATATTCTAATGTTACCTGGCTTTTTGCATCGGGACGCAGGTAAGGCATCTTCGAATTCTTTTCTCTGCGGATAGCTGCTAATTCAATTAACAGGTTATGTGCAAGATCTAATGCCAATGGCATGTAATGTTCTGTTTCGTTGGTTGCATAACCAAACATCATTCCCTGGTCACCTGCACCCTGCTCCTCTTTTTTCTTACGGTCAACACCCTGGTTGATGTCAGCACTCTGTTCATGAATAGCGCTTAACACACCACATGAATTAGCTTCAAACATATATTCACTCTTGGTATAGCCGATCTTTCTAATGACACCACGGGCAATTTCCTGTACATCTAAGTATGCTTTTGATTTTACTTCACCAGCCAAAATAACTTGTCCCGTTGTTACCAATGTTTCGCAGGCAACTTTCGACTGTGGGTCAAATGCTAAGAAGTTATCAATTAATGCATCACTGATTTGGTCAGCTACTTTATCCGGATGACCTTCGGAAACTGATTCTGATGTAAATAAATAAGCCATGATTTAATTTTTTCCTGATGGATTTGAAGGCGCAAAGATAAGTGTAGAACTAATTCGATTTTATTGCTTGGAGTAATAAATTCGCACAAATGTGCGGTACTGCGGATGAGAACCTCCTCCCAGTTGAACCCTTCCAAAAGCAATGGGATTGATATTTGTAGAACTGGAAATACCACCGGAGAATTCAGCAAAATAAGGGGCGGATAATTTAAAATCCCTGCGGGTTGTTCTTCCATTTACAATGTTTTGTACATAGCTGGTGATGTTCATTTTGTATTCCGCTATCCGGTTGTTGGAAGCATCGGTGAAAAAGCTTGGAGTACCTCCTGTGTATTTAGTATTGATATTATATAAGCTAACATTCCGTAATAGATCAAATGAAAATGAGTTTACGTAATAGCTTGCACTATCGTAGGGAATACTTGCAATTTTACCATCAGCCGTATAAGTATAAAGATGAAGCTGTGGTTGCAATAAAATATTTTCAATTGCAAGAGGCCCCTGGTAGATTTGCCTTGTTACAAGTTCTGCCCTGTGAATGATGTAAGGTTTATTTTTAATTGTATCCAACCCTGGTACTTTTATTTTAACTGATGTGCCGGGTGCTGTTTGTATATATGCAAGGCTTGATGGTAAACCTGATGTTAGCGTTGGTGCTGCAATGCTTCCTGTGTAATTGCGATAAATTTTATTGGCATTGGCACTGCGGATGGTATCAGCAACAAAAGTGAAACGGGTTACAGTAGAACTATCACCTGTGCCATCTCTTTTTTTGTATCTGTAATAAAGATTGAGACGTGATTCAGTAGAATTCAGCAAAAAATAATGAAGAGCATTGCCACTTAAGGTTGAGTCGGTAACAACCGCAAAACCTCTCAGGTAAGCTTTGAATATGGAATCGGTTCTGAAAGCCTTAGTTACATTATCCTGATCAAGTAAATCTCTTGCAAACACACTAGATAATCTTATCCGCAACTGGTTAAAAATGGTATCTGTTTTATAAGCTGCTTTGTAACCTGTGCGTAATGTTCTGGAAGTAACCTGTGCAGTTCCCAGAAAATCTGCTGTTGAAAAATTAACGCCTTCACTTACACGGTATAATTTTTCAGGTCGAAAAGTATTATCGGTTATTTTATACACATTTACTTTTGTAAGGGCATTGGTATCGCCATATGTACCTGCAAATGCAAGCGACAACACACATGAATCAAGGAACAAACTGTCTTTTGCTACCGGGTAAGGACTAAATGGATAACTGGGAGGCAGCATCTGGAAATACATGGCAGCAGTTGTTGTGCCGAATAAAGGATCATTGATAAATCCTAAAATATGCTGATCAGTTTTTCCAATTTTTGTACTATCGTTCTCTATAAAAGAAGTTGTTTCAACAGGTAATTCCATAGTATCAGTAATTAACCTGTCTGCACCTGGTAACAAATCACTGCCAAGAGTTGTACGTTCTAACTTCGTACATCCACTAACGATTAATATTAATAAAACAGGAATAGAAAATAACAGGTTCCTTCTGCGCATGTCCGTGCTGAGAAAATTCATAGTAATTGTAACGATAATTATTTCGAGGAAAGGTCGGTATATAGTTGTAAATAGTCTGTTAAATCACTGTCAGCTTTAAAGGGGAGCACTTTTTTACCACGCACTTTACCAAACTCTTCCAGCAATTTCTTGTCAACTTTTTCAACACCAAATGTAATGGCATCAGCATATGTAGCGCCACCACGAAACATGGCGGTGTTAGTTCCATCTTTATAAGGCTCCAGGTCTTTGTCCTTAATACTTGGATGAATATTGGCCAGTTTTAAAAACTTAGCGCTCATTTTTTCTTTAAACGTATTTTGGCCAATGGTGTACACCAATTTGCTGTTTCCAAAAACAGGTTCTTTTTTGTAAGCAGTTTGCAGGTACATAGGAATTAAACCAGTCATCCATCCGCTGCAATGAATAATATCCGGAGGCCATCCGAATTTTTTCACTGTTTCTAAAGCACCCTTACAAAAGAATATAGAACGCAGATCATTATCATCGTACCACTTTTCATTTTCATCATGATAAATAAACTTGCGTTTAAAAAAATCTTCATTTTCTAAAAAATAAACCTGCAAACGGGCATTGGGAAGAGATGCAACTTTGATCTGTAATGGATAATCATCATTATCAACCGATACATTGATACCGCTCAGGCGAACCACTTCGTGTAACCTGTGACGGCGCTCGTTAATAACACCAAACCGGGGCATGATACAACGAATCTCAAATCCACCATCATTTGCTTTGATCGCCAGATGATTCACAATTGAGGAGAAGTCTGTTTCCTCCAGATACGGAGACATTTCACTGGCTATGAATAAAATTCTTTTCTTTGCTGCTACCATTGCTGATTGTTAAGGAATCATTACCTCTTTTATGAGGTGGGCAAAGGTAGTGGAATTTACCGAAAAGGCTTGCATTAACAGGCCCTTAGTTTACAAAAACAACGATTCATGTTCATTTTTCAGCGGGTTTCTGACATCAGGCGCTATCTTGATACAAAGCGTTTAGGCAACATTGAAATTGGATTGGTGCCAACCATGGGGGCGCTGCATAATGGCCATTTATCGCTGATAGAACAAAGTAAAAAGCAAACCCGCCTAACAGTCAGCAGCATCTTTATTAATCCTACTCAGTTTAACGATCAAAAGGATTATGAAAAATATCCCGTTATCATTCATAAGGATATACAAATGCTGCTCAATTCAGGTTGCGATGTATTGTTTCTTCCATCAGCCAAAGAATTCTATCCGCAGGGAACATCTCAACTGTCTTATTATAACCTCGGTTATCTTGAAACTGTATTAGAAGGAAAATACCGCCCCGGACATTTTCAGGGAGTATGCCAGGCAGTAGATCGTTTGCTGAAAATTACAGAACCCGATTTTCTGTTCATGGGGCAAAAAGATTTTCAGCAATGCATGGTTGTAAAAAAACTGATTGAGTTGACTGGCATATCAACACAGTTAATCGTTGGCCCCACCCTGCGTGAACAGGATGGATTGGCAATGAGCAGCCGTAATACCCGTTTGAATGAAGTTCAACGTAAAAAAGCAACCGCCATCTTTCAAACACTTTCATGGATGAAAAAACAATTGCAACCCGGCAATGTTTTACAGTTAAAACAAACAGCAACAAATCTCTTAGAGGAGCAGGGCTTTCGGGTTGATTATACTGAACTGGCAAAGGCCGGAACATTGGAACTCATCAATGAATGGAATGGAACCGATGAGGTAGTTGCATTAATAGCTGCTTATATAAATGAAGTACGCCTCATTGATAATAGCATAATAACATCTTAGAAGATGTCTAAAAATAGAATTTTGATTCTCCATGCAAGCCGTTGGTGGGGACCTGTCTGCCGACAGGCAGGCACCAACGGCGGCGGCCCGTCGTGGTCGGTGTCCTCACCGACCACTGTTAGCCTTATAAGAAATTCGCAGAATCATTTTTAGACAGCTTCTTAGAAAACTCATTAAAAAGAATCCTTTTAAATTTGCCGTTATGGAAATTGAAATTTTAAAGTCGAAGATCCATCGCATTACGATTACCGAAGCCAATCTTCATTATGTAGGAAGCCTTACATTGGATGAAGACCTGATGGATGCTGCCAATATTATTGAACATGAAAAAATACAGGTGGTGAATGTAAATAATGGCACCCGTCTCGAAACCTATGTCATTAAAGGAAAACGTGGCAGTGCTGTGTGTTGTTTAAACGGCCCTGCTGCAAGACAGGGTTCTGTTGGTGATGTAGTCATCATCATATCTTATGCCACCATGAAGTTTGAAGAAGCAAAGAACTTTAAGCCCTGGCTGGTATTTCCCAAAGAGCTGAATAAACTTTAGTATTTTACATTCAAAGTGGCGGATTAGTAAATTGTTTGAGCCATTCTGTTTCATTATGATAAAAAAAAGAATTTTTGTTGCACTTCAGTTCCTCTTTTTTCTTGGGCTCGGCATTTTTCTTGTTTGGTGGATGGCCAGGGGAATTGATGATAAAGGATGGGTACAGATAAAATTATCGTTGAAGCAGGCAAACTACTGGCTTTTTATTCCGGTGCTTTTTATGATGTTGCTCAGTCATTACATCCGTGCATTACGCTGGAAGATTTTAATGGAACCATTAGGTTATAATCCTTCAACCTTTAATGTATTTAATGCTGTGATGATTGGGTACCTGGCCAATCTTGCTTTTCCACGTTTAGGCGAAGTACTCAAATGCACCATACTTGCACGCTATGAAAAAATGGGGCCGGATAAATTGATAGGAACCATCGTTGCCGAACGTGCCATTGACCTGGTTTGTTTAATTGGTGCCTTTGTTATTACTATTTTATTACAGATAGATATTGTTGGCGGTTACGCATTATCACTTATGCGGGATATGTTTATAGGCGATGATCAGAAATTTTCATGGCTCAAGTTGTTCATCATATTGACAGCAGTTGTTATTGCTTTCTGGTTGTTTTATATGATGCTGAAAAAATTCAGCCATATTCCTGTAATTGAAAAAATTAAAAATGTAGTAAAAGGAATCTGGAGCGGCCTCAACAGTGTGCGGCATATTAAAAACCGCTGGATGTTTATTTTTCATTCGGCACTCATCTGGAGTTTATACCTGCTCAGCAGCCGTATTGGATTTTATGCCATGCAGGAAGTTTCACATCTTGGTATTAAGGAAGCATTTTCCATTTTATCATTCGGCAGTGTGGGTATGATTGCTACACAAGGCGGGCTGGGCGCTTATCAATATATTGTTCAGGAAATACTGGTGTTGTATGGACAAAGCCAGGTGGTTGGTTTTACATTTGGATGGATTTTATGGATTGCTCAAACCGCTGTTGTGTTATTTGGTGGATTGATCTGTTTCATCCTTTTACCCATCGTAAACAGAAAAAAAATACCATCTAAATCATCCGATCAATCAGTTTAAAAGCATCAGGGATGAAAGCAACACAACATATTCAACAGAAAATACTGGATGTTGAGCCATTGCAGCAAGCAATCATACGTTGGCGCAAGTTTGGCAAAACCATTGCTTTCACCAACGGGTGCTTTGACATCCTGCATGCAGGGCATATTCATTCCTTATCACAAGCCGCTGCTTTTGCTGACATCCTAATTGTGGGGCTCAACAGTGATGCATCTACCAAAAAATTAAAAGGCGAAAACCGACCCATTAATCAAGAACAAAACAGGGCTTTGTTGCTTGCTTCATTAGTGATGGTTGATGCTGTTGTTTTGTTTGATGAAGACACACCTTATCAACTGATCAATGCAATATTACCCGATGTATTGGTAAAGGGCGGAGATTATACTATTAAAACAATTGTGGGAGCAAAAGAAGTGATAGCCAATGGGGGCCGTGTAGAGATCATTGAGATAGTTGAAGGATTATCCACCACATCCATCCTCAAAAAAATTGAAACCTTATAACCGGGTTCTTAAAAACTTAACCTGTCAGCAGTAAATGGCTGCTTACATTTATGTTGAAGTATTTATAAATTTTATGGCTATAGAAAAACGCAAAACAATTATCAGGGATATCAGTTGGCTCTCTTTTAATGCAAGGGTGTTGCAGGAAGCAAATGACCCCGCTGTTCCTCTCCGTGAACGGATTCGTTTTTTGGGAATCTTTTCCAATAATCTTGATGAGTTTTTCAGGGTACGTGTGGCTACACTCAAACGAATGGTGGAGCTTGATCACAAGGCGAAGAGTAAAATGCATCTGGAAAAAAATCCACAAGCCATTCTTGAACAGATACAAAATATTGTATTGCAGCAACAGAATGAGTTCAACCGTATCTGGAACAATGTACAACTAGAGCTGAAAAAAGAAAGAATATTCCTTGTTACTGAAAAGCAGCTCAATAAAGAACAAAAGAAATTTGTAGAAGCTTATTTTGATGAAGAAGTAAGACAGGAGGTAATTCCTTTGATGATAGAAAGTAATCCGCAACCACCCTATTTGCGGGAGCGCTCTTTGTATCTCGCTGTTGCCATGAGTAACAAAACAAATGCTTATTTAAAAAAATATGCATTGATTGAAATACCAGCCAAATTCAAACGGCGTTTTGTAAAACTTCCCTCATCAGGCGGAGAACATTATATCATTTTAATGGAAGATATTATCCGTTACTGTTTGCCGAAGATATTTTCCTTTATGGGTTTTGATGAATACAGTGCACATATTATTAAAGTAACCAAAGATGCGGAAATTAATCTTGAAAGTGATGTAAGTACAACGCTCATTCAAAAAATTGAAAAGGGAGTTAAGAACCGCCGCAAAGGAAAACCGGTACGGTTTATTTATGATAAAGAAATTGATGCCGGCATACTTGAATACCTGATCAGGAGATTGAATCTTTCACGCCGAGATAATATTATTCCCGGCGGACGTATTCATAATTTCCGGAATTTCATGGATTTCCCCGGCGACGTATTTACCGTAAAACATGAACGGAAAAAACCATTCCCCCACCCTGCACTTAAAAGAACCATTCGTGTTACAGATGAAATACTGAAACAGGATATGCTGCTGCAGTTCCCTTATCATTCTTTTGATTCAGTCATTGATCTGCTGCGGGAAGCAGCCATGGATCCTGATGTAAAGGAGATCAAGATCACAGCCTACCGTTTGGCCGAAAATTCAAAAGTGATCAACGCATTGGCCAACGCTGCAAGAAATGGTAAAAAAGTTACTGTGATGCTTGAACTGAGGGCAAGATTTGATGAAGAAGCCAATCTTGAATGGAAAGAACGATTAGAAGAAGAAGGTGTACGGGTATTAATTGGTTTACCCGATATGAAAGTGCATGCAAAAGTTTGTATCATTAAAAAAAGAGTGAACAATAAAACCATTCAATATGGTTTTGTAAGCACAGGTAATTTAAACGAAGATACTTCCCGTGTTTACAGCGATCAGTGCTTACTCACTGCCAACAGAAAAGTAATGGCCGATATCAATCGCATTTTTTTATACCTGGAAAAACCGTTGTTCAGTCACCTTAAATTTCTGAGACAATGTAAAACGTTACTGGTTTGTCCAACAGGAATGCGTAGGGAATTGATTCGTTTAATTGAGAATGAAATTAAAAATGCAAGAAGAGGCGTGCCTGCCTCCATCATCATAAAAATGAACAGCCTCAGTGATGAAGTGTTGATTGAAAAATTATATAATGCAGCAAAAGCAGGTGTTGAAATAAAGCTCATCATACGTGGAATTTTTTGCATGTACACCGAAAGTAATAAGTTTAAAGTGCAGCCCTATGCGGTTAGTATTGTTGATCAGTACCTTGAGCATGGCCGTGTGTTGATATTTCACAACAATGGTAAAGAGAAAGTTTATATATCTTCGGCAGACTGGATGGTTCGTAATCTTGACCACCGTGTTGAAGCTGCATTAGAAATAACCAATGCAACCATTAAACAGGAACTAAAAGATTACATTGACATTCAGTTAAAAGATAACGTAAAAGCAAGGGTACTGGATAACGATCTGAAGAATACATACGTAAGGAAGAGAGGTAAAACCATTCGTTCGCAGATTGAGATCTATAATTTCCTGCATCAAAAAATTCTGAAACAAATTGAAACTGGCCGCCATTGATATAGGAAGTAATGCTGCAAGGCTTCTGATTGCAGAAGTTGTTGAAAACGGTAAAGCCCCTCCTGAATTTAATAAGCTCAACCTGGTTCGTGTTCCATTGCGTCTGGGCTTTGATGTATTTGAAGCTGGTTTTATATCCAAGAACAAAATCAACAAGGTTGTTGAAACCATTAAAGCGTATAAGCACTTGTTGAGCATTTATGAAGTACAGTTTCTCAAAGCTTGCGCCACATCGGCCATGAGAGATGCAAAAAATGCCCAGGACCTCATCCGCAAAGTAAAAATGGAAACGGGCATTGAAATAAAAGTGATCAGTGGCGATGAAGAAGCCTCTTTTATTTATGAGAACCATATTGCAGAGAACCTTGCTAAAGATCACTCTTATTTATATATTGATGTGGGCGGTGGCAGTACCGAACTTACCTTTTTCAATGCCGGTAAACTGGTGTTTAAAGAATCATTCAATATTGGCACCATCCGTTTGCTGAAAGGGTTGGTAGAAGATAAGCAATGGTACGAAATGAAGGATTTTATCAAACTGGGTACAAAAGATTATGCAGATATTATTGCGATCGGTTCAGGGGGAAATATCAACAAAGTATTTTCCTTATCAAAACGAAAAGAAGGCAAACCGCTTACACTTGAATCCTTAAGAGATTATCACAAAGAACTCAGTAGTTTTTCGCTGGAAGACCGTATGAAAATTTATAAACTCCGTGAAGACAGAGCCGATGTAATTATCCCTGCCTTACAGATTTACATCAACGTTATGCGCTGGACCAACATTGAAGAAATTTATGTACCAAAGATTGGTTTGGTTGATGGCCTTGTTCATTTACTATATGATGAAGTAAAAGCTAAAAAGCTTGAATCATCTTCGCTGGCACTATAATTACAGGAAATTTCAAAATGCTCCCCATGTCAGAAAACAAAGAAGTAAAACGCATCACAACTTATACACTGCAGAAAATGAAATTGAATGGCGAAAAGATCTCCATGATCACAGCCTATGATTTTTCATTTGCAAAAATTTTTGATGAGGCAGGTATTGATGTGATCCTGGTGGGCGACAGTGCAAGCAATGTAATGGCAGGACATGAAACTACACTACCAATTACTTTAGAGCAGATGATCTATCATGCACAATCGGTATTGCGTGGAATTCATCGTTGTTTTGTAGTGGTTGATCTTCCATTCGGCACGTATCAATCCAACTCAGAAATTGCCCTGGCCTCAGCTATCCGCATCATGAAAGAAACAGGAGCGCATGCCATTAAACTGGAAGGTGGCGAAGAAGTGATTGATTCCATCAAACGTATTGTTGCCGCCGGTATTCCGGTAATGGGACATTTGGGATTAACGCCACAATCCATTTATCAATTCGGAACCTATAACGTTCGTGCAAAAGAAGAAGAGGAAGCCGGACAATTAAAAAAAGATGCAAAACTTTTACAGGATGCAGGATGTTTTGCAACCGTGCTTGAAAAAATTCCTGCAACTCTCGCCAAAGAGGTATCAGAAAGTTTAACGATCCCAACAATTGGAATTGGTGCAGGTAATTTTTGCGATGGCCAGGTATTGGTAATGCATGATATGCTGGGCATCAACAATGAGTTCAATCCCAGGTTCCTTCGCAAATATTTAAACCTGCACGAACAGGTTACCGGGGCTGTTCAACAATATATAGCAGATGTAAAGAGTAAAGATTTTCCGAATGAAAAGGAATCGTATTAAACTGGAAATACAGCTAAGTGTGTTATCTTGTGTTCATTCTTCAATAAAAAAATATCTATGCAAAAAATTACCTTAAAAACATTACTTCTCATTACCGTTGTTTCCACTTTATTCTTTGCCTGCAAAAAGAAAAATAATCAGAAATCAAAGACAGAGTTGCTCACTCAAAAAGTATGGGTTGTCAGTAAGTATGAACTAAAAACAAACAACGGTCCCTGGGTCGATGAATTTCCAAACTGGGAGGCCTGCAGTAAAGACGATCAATTTATTTTTAAAACCAATAATACGTTAGAAGTAAATGAAGGCGCTACCAAATGCAGTCCCACCGACCCTCAAATCATTGAAACAATTGCCTGGGCATTTACTGACAATGAAACCAGGATCACTATCAATGGTTCAGCACTAATTGATCTGTTAGATGAAAATACGTTCATCATTTCAATTACAGAAACCTTTAATGGTAATACTGAATATGAACGAATCACATTCAGACATTAATAAAAAATCCCCCGAAAAAATCGGGGGATTTTTTTATGCTATCTTAAAAATATTTCTGTATTTAAAATAGCCCACACCCTGAGCCCATCATATTTTTCTTCCAGTATTCTTAAATAAGTTTTTGTATCTGTTTGCGACGATGCAGTTAACGCAAAGCAGCTCATACGGAACAGGATTAATATTCTTGACATACATTTTGTTTTTCGTTACCAAAATGATTACTGCCAGCGCTGTACTTTATTAGACACAAATACGATCTTTTTCGCTGCGCATACGCCTATCTTTGCGGGCAGAAAAATTGTTATATGTATTTAACTAAGTATTTTTTCATCGTAGTTGTGTCAGGTATTTCTATACAGTTAAATGCCCAGCAAAAAGAAATTGAATTAGATCCTATTACCATTACAGCTTCACTTACACCATTGAGTGCTTCCAAAACAGGACGAAATATTTTGATCATTAAAGGTGATCTGTTACAAAAACTACCGGTACAATCCATTGATGAACTCTTACGCTATGTACCAGGGGTGGAAGTACAAAGCCGTGGGCCAATGGGTGCACAGAGCGACATTACGATTCGTGGAGGAACGTTTCAACAGGTGCTGGTGATATTAGATGGCATCCGTTTAAACGATCCGCTTACGGGTCATTTTAATTCTTACATCCCCATCTCTCCTGCTGAGATCGATCGTATTGAAATATTGAAAGGTGCTTCATCTGCTATTTATGGAACGGAAGCTGTTGGTGG
>JAYUTS010000299.1:0-5302 GCA_043754995.1 Chitinophagaceae bacterium | reverse complement strand
TTTTTTACATTTTAAAGAAGATGTAAAAATAAGTATGCATAAAAGGAATATAGTACTGCTGTATTTCATAACTCGTTTATTTTTTTTGATACCTGTTTAATCAATAAAGCATTTTTGCAGGTGCGTAAAATGAAACAGGAGGACTCAAACCGGAATGAAGCTTTTACGGCGGCGGGGTAATATAAATGGCATCTTTCATTTTATAAGTGTTTATGTACCAAATTACAGCTTAATAATAAAAATTACAATACCACAAAGCGGGAAGAAAACAGCCTTAATTAAAGATTTGTTTAGAAAGTAAGAGTTTTTACTTAGCAGCGCCTTTACCACAATGAATGAAATTAAAAAAGGCTGCCTCATCAAGAGACAGCCTTTACCAAATCAATCAATAAAAATTATTTTGTTGCCAATGCTTTATCAATCATAAACATGAGCATGCCACGGTGTGCCCTTGTTTGCTCATTGGGCGACACTGCGATTGCCAGCATGGTTCTTAGTTTTTTCAATGTATTATAAGCCCCGCTTCTGGAAGCATTGTCAAATCCAACTTTTGATTCAACAATGGCGATGGCACCTTTTACAAACTCACTTTGTAAATTCTGACGGTAGATATTCACGGCACCTCCCATATCGGCTTTAAAGATAGCATTAGTTAAATCATTCATCACTTCCGCAACATTGTAGGTATTGCCATACAACCCACTGTTGTTGATACGGCGTAATGTTGTTGGGTGCAATAACTCAGCAAGAATATTTGTATGAAAATTTTGTACAAGCGAAGTGTGCTTGGGATCTTCGGGCTGGCCAAAGAAATTAAAACCACGGCGTTGTATTTGCAAATATGGTAATACCTGCATGTCTGCATCAAACGCATTGGGAGCGAATACATTCTTTGCTAAAAAGGCCATTGCTTTTTTCTGGTATTCAACCGGTGTAATGGTAAATGGTTTGCTGCCGGGGTTTTGACCAGGGAAACTTCTGTCAACCTGCACACCACCGATATAACGGCTGATGGCATTGGCCATTTGAAAACGCTGACCATTCAACACTGCATAACGAATCTGGATTTCCTGGTATGATTTATCGCTTTTGGCATATTTGCTTACCAGTTTACTCATAGCACTGTTTACAAATTTGTAACGGTCTTCACCATAAGCAACCATATCATTACTCATATCGTTGATCATAACACGGGGATCAATACCATTACCGGGGCTGCGCATATCATCAGCATCATTTCCAAATGTAAGATGGGGCTCATGGCTGCGGCGCAACAATGTATTTAAACTGCTTTGTTCCTGCCCTGCAGCAAATTCACGATAACCATATTCAATGGCCCATAAATCATAAGGACCCGGCTTCATGGTATAATAATCACCCTGTTTGGTTCTGTCGCTGTTAATGTTCACAGATGGATAATCCATTACAGAACCCTGTAACCCTAATTTTTGTGTAATGGCTTTGTTATGTACTTCTGTTGGGCTCAGCATTTGACTTGCTTTCATGTTATGGTTCAAACCAAGTGTATGACCCATTTCATGTAAGATGAGGTAATACAAAAATTGCTCATGTGCAAGTCTTACTTCACCTGCAGCGTCATCTGTTGCGCTGGTAGTAATTAATGTTGAACCTGCAATATATTGTTTGGCCAGTTCATTACCAATGGTACAGGTAGCCCAATGCTTGCGCATATGTGCAGGAACCATTTGCATTACATTGGTTGTTTGATTACCGGCAGTAAAGCCAGCAGCATTATCTTCAGTTACATCCAAGAATGGAGTTTCTGAACCGGAGGCCCACTCAATAGAAATATCACTTCCGAGAATTTGTCCTGTTCTGGGGTTTACAAAACTTGGTCCAATGGCTCCATATTGCGGATAAGGAGAAGAGATCCAGCGGATGACATTGTAACGGATATCAGCAGGATCCCATGCAGCATCATCGGGCATGATCTTCATCACCACTGCATTTTTAAAACCTGCTTTTTCAAATGCTTCGTTCCAACGCTCACCGGCAGCTTTTACAATATTGCGGTATTCAACAGGTGTTGTGTTTTCAATCCAGAAGGTAATGGGCTCAACGGGTTCACTTAAAGCAGCAGACGGATCTTTTTTCTTTAAATACCAACGGTTGATCTGATCACGGTAGTTAGTGATTTCGTTCGATGTAAGATCATCTACTTCCTGTGTAAAAAATCCAATACGGGGATCGTCCAATCTTGGTTTGTACTCATTTACTGGTACTTCAAGAAAAGAGTGCTGCAGTCTTACACGTACATAACGGGCATCTGTAATGTCTTTTCCTCCCTGGTTGAATGGCATGGGATTGTCATAAGCCAGATCAACAATAACATCGCTATTGTTGGGATAAGAACGGATATTGGCGTATTTACTTTTTGTTGGATTATAACCACCTAAATTAAAAACAGCACCGGGTGGAATGGTGGGTGGAAAGATTGGTTTTACCGGATCGAGTTTGTCGCTCATAAATAATCCATCCACACTGATGAGATAACCGGTTGAATCTTCAATACTGAATTTATCAACAAAGAAAACAGCGTCCGGCAGATCGGCTGCTTTGCTTACTGCATTTTTAGGATCAGCATAAAAAAATGTATTCTCCATAGAGAATTCAATTTTATCATATTGCTTCTTCATTTTAAATACCAGGTTAGCACGGTGCATGCTCTGGTGGAGGAATAAGCTGGAAGGTCCAGCTAATGAAAAACTCTGGTAAATAAAATCTTTGTTCAACTGATCTTTGCGAACATACATCTGCACACTACCGGTTACCGTATCCTGGTAAAGGGTAAACAGACCTGCATGTTTTTTACTGGTTTTTACTTTGTCGGCCACGCCGGGTTTGGGGGGCGTTTTTTTGGTTGTGTCTGAGGCGGGAGCTCCTGCAGGTTTGGCTTGGGCAAACGCATCTGCTCCAAAGAGCAGGCAAGCTGCTGATAGGGCTGCTACAATCTTCTTCATAATGAGGGTGATTTATTTTTTTGGTCTGAAAAGGTATAATAAAGTTTTCGTAAGCACAGTATGTTTGTATAAACGGAAGCAGATAATTGTAACTGGTCATTACAACTGAAATTACCGGAGCCTCTTCATTTTAACCGTTTCAATGCGTGTATCGTTTACAGTAAGTATGTCATATTCGTAGTCGTCTATAATAATCCGGTCTTTTGCTTTGGGAATGGTTTCATGGTGTTCTACAATGTAGCCTGAAAGTGTTTCAGCATCTGTTTCTTCTTTAAATTCCAGATCATATTTTTCTGAAAGGTAATCCAGCTCCAGCCGTCCGCTGAAAATATATTCACCTTCGGCAATTAATTTTTCAACAAATTCTTCGGTGTCATATTCATCCTGTATTTCACCAAAAATTTCTTCCAGCAAATCTTCCATGGTTACAATTCCGCTGGTACCGCCAAACTCATCTACTACCCAGGCAATGCTTTTCCGTTCTTTGGTGAATTGATTGATAAGGTCGGTAATACCCATGCTTTCGGGTACCGCAGGGATGGGTAAAAGAATGGATTTGATATCGGAAGGTTTGCGAAACATGTCTAACTGATGGGCATAGCCGAGGATGTTGTCAATGTTTCCTTCATACACAATGAGCTTGCTCAACTCGGTTTCAATGAATTTATGCTTCAGGTCATCAATAGATGCATTGGCTTCTACCCCAATGATTTCTTTACGTGGTATTAAACACTCCCTCACTTTTACACCCGGCAGCGACAATGCATTTTCAAACAGATCTGTATTGAGGTCCTGCGACTCTTCATTGTTTTCTTTGCTTTGCTGAATAAAATGTTCCAGGTCAATCCGGCTGAATGCTTCTTTTTTCTCGTTGACTCTTACATCGAACAAATACTTCAAAATCCACTCTGCAATATTTACAAATAAGGAAGCAATGGGTGAAAGCAGGCTGTGAAAAAAACTGGCGGTTCGTGCAAAAAAAGAAAGAACGGCGGTGCTCCTTGCACGAAAGATGGCTTTGAAAATAAATTGCACCATCATGATCACAATCGCCGTAATAAGTATTTCAATCATGATCTTCAACCAGGAGCTTTGAATCACCAATGGCATTTTTTTCCATAACGGTTGCAAAAAACGGGTGACCAGTAATACATATACTACAAGGGCAAGGTTCACTCCCACCAGGATTGCACCGATAAAACGGCTGGGTTGTTCAATAAAATTGCTGAGTATGCGGCCACTGGTAAGTCCCTGCTTTTTTTTCAACTCTACCGAAAAACGGTTGAGTGATCCAAAGGCTGTATCGAGCCCGGCAAAAAACCCAACCAGGATAATGCTGATGCCAATGCCTGTAAGTAAATACCAGTTCATATTTAAAAATAGTGTTTTTGTAAGCAATAGCCAATGGAAGCTCAGGTTACGGAAAGAAAAGAGGCAACAATTTCTTCGGCATGTGCACAGGCTTTTTCCAGATCTTCGTTAACAATCACTTCATCAAAAGAATGAATAAAAGAGATTTCATACGAAGCTTTACTGATTCTTGCCTGTAATGATTCAGCAGTTTCTGTGCCTCTCCGATGCAGCCTGTTTTTCAATTCATCAATGGAAGGGGGTTCGATAAAAACAGTTAATGTTTGCTGAGGGTAAAGATCCTGCACATGAATAGCACCTTTTACATCAATGTCCAGTACCGGTATTTGTACCATATTCCAGATGCGTTGCAGTTCACTTTTTAAAGTGCCGTAATATTTTCCTTCATATACCATTTCCCATTCTACAAATTCTTCGTTCTGAATTTTTTGCTGAAAATCTTCTGTACTCATAAAATGATAATCAACCCCGTCTTTTTCATGAGATCTCATTTGCCTTGTGGTAGCAGATACAGAAAAAGCAAGCTGCGGAAATTTTTTCATCAGGTGTTTGGTAATGGAAGTTTTTCCTGCGCCTGAAGGAGCGGTAATGATGAGTATCTTGTTGGCTGAAGTCATGCGCAAAGAAAAGAAGAAAAAAGTAATGTAAACAATAACTGCTCACTTACTGTTGAGATGCTTTTTAATATTGTTATGAAATGCTGCGATGGCTTTGGAGTGTAAAAAAGGATACAATATTTTATCCCTGAAATGAGAGCCGCTTTTATAAATGGTATGATGGGTAATATCAGTAAAACCTTGTTGATTGGTTGTTAGCCTAATACGTTGTGTGCCGAGCGATTTGCCCTTGAGCAGGTAACAGGTTTCTAAATATCTTTCTTCTTCATTCACAGCCGTAATTTCATGACCAACAGCAATACGGGCAATACCCCCCAATATTTTAACACGAAT
>JAYUTS010000298.1:0-5333 GCA_043754995.1 Chitinophagaceae bacterium | reverse complement strand
GATCCTGCATCAGGTATAAATGAAGAGACGGAGAAGGCGCAGTTCGGTTTGTATTCAACAATAAATTGTTGGTTACTGAAAGTATTACAGTAGCAACAGGCTTCTGCTTCTTGAGATTAAAATCATAAAGTGGGCTTGTATTTGCAGTTGTGCCGAATTTGTAGGTAACAGAATTAATGGGCAATTGTTGCTGTTGCCAGTTTTGTTGCTGCTTAATATGGTAACCTGCGAATTTTTGTGGCGTTGGCTTTCCGGGCATTTGTTGTGCATGCACTCCTGTAACAGACAGCAGGCAGACAGAGAGGTTAATGATAAATATAGCTTTCAGGTTAGCATTAGGTCTGTGGCGGAAAATATGGAGTATATTAAACATACAACCGGTTTTAGAAGTGAAGAAAGGAATACCGGTACGGCGATTTAATTGTTAGTATAATGACAATGAAAAGTTACAAAGTGGAAAGAAGAATTCAAAGTAATGAAGTAATTTTTAAGCCTGTTTCCGGAAAGTTTAAACAAAAGGAGATGAAGGTTATTCTGCAATTATTGTTCCCTTAAACTACTTTGATCAGTTTGCACCACAATACCAACAAAGGAGTATTTTCATTACTTGATTTCATTTCTATCTTGTGTTGGCTGTTCATCAGTAATCATTAACCATCATCTGTAAAAGCTTACCATATTGCAGTTTCTTTTTTTTATTTTGCCTTTGCTTTACTGCAAAGGCACAGGTTTATTTTTTTAATAATGAAACGGCTGTAAAGATCCCTGCCAGCTCCGTTCTTGTATATATCGACAGTTCCGCTAACCGAACAATTGAGCGTTTTCAGCAAATCAGGCCGCAGATGCAACACATAGAAGCAAACAGGATCAATCTCAGTTATGAAAATAAAATGTTGTGGATAAAGATCCCGGTCAGAACATTTTCTTCATCCGCCGATATCAAATACCTGATGGTACGTAATCCGCATCTGAATTATATGGGGGCCTGGCTGTTGAAAGGAGACAGTATTATTCAATCTTTCAATCTTACCGGCGATCATCAGCTTTTCAACAGCCGCACAATCAATCATCCCGATTTTATTTTTCCTGTTCCCGCAACCAATCAGCAGGATCTTTCTTTTTTATTGCTCATCGATAAAAGAAATGAGCAACTGAATATCCCTGTTCACCTCTTAACTGAAAATGGTTTTTTAAATTATAATTTCAAAAAAAATTTACTCGCAGGTGTAATCACCGGCCTGGGTCTTTTCTTATTCCTGTTCAGCTTCTTTCTGTTTTATAATATGCGGGAACGGTTATACATATATTATGGCCTGTATATTTTTATGGTGTTCTTTTATATTTTCAGTGATTACGGGTTGTCGTTTATGTACTTTTTTCCCAACCACCCCTTCCCCGCTGATTTTACAAGACCCCTCGCTGTTTCCTTAGCAACGCCTTTGTATATGCTCTTTGCATTGAATTTGCTGAATGTAAAAAAAACCATGCCCGTGCATTACAAATGGAGCAGGTGGTACTTAGCTGTGTATTTATTAAGTTTATTGATCAGCTTGTTTTTTATGCCTGAAACAGGATCCCTGCGTGTTGTACTGGTTTGGCTCATGCAGGTCTATCAAAATATGACAGCCCTGTGGATGCTGTTTATTGCTGTACTTGCTTACAGAAAAAAAATTCCCTACGCCGCTTATATTATTGGCACCAGCATCGTCTTGCTGTTATCGTTTTTCTTTTTTATGCAGTTTGTTTCCGGTTATCTCCAGGACAGTTTTCTTACCCGTAACCTCATGAACATCGGTTTTACTGCAGAAATCAGCGTACTGGCTTTTGTATTAACCCTGCGTTTCAGAAATTATAAAGAACAATCAGAGCAATTGTTACGCACAACCAATCTGCAACAGGAACAGATTTTTAAAACCATCAGCGATTATCAGCAGAAAGAAATGCAGCGGTACAGCAGTTTGCTGCATGATTCGGTAGGTGCACAGTTGTCGGCTATCCGTTTAAATCTTGAATCAATACAGAAAAATGAAAAAAATGAACCGATACCAGAACGGATGGAGCGGTCTATTAAAGATGTTAGCCGGTTGGCTGATGAAGTGCGGCAGTTTTCTCATACTTTATCACCTGTTCTGCTGCAAAAGCATGGTTTGGTTGAAACATTGAAAGAAATTGTTGCAGGTATCAATGAAAGTGAAGGGTTGTATATTCAATTTGAATCAATTGGCACTTTACAAAGTGCTTCCTTCCAATATGAACTGCTTACCTATAATATTGTACAGGAGCTGATACAAAACATCATTAAGCATGCACAAGCAACAGAAGCTATCGTTCAGTTGATTTTGGAAAAAGAGTTGATTTGCCTTTTTGTTGAAGATAATGGCAGGGGTTTTGACCCTTTTTTAATCAAAGAAGGGCTTGGATTTTCTCAGATCAAACAATTGGTTACATTCGTGAAAGGAAACTTTCAGGTTGATGCTGATAAAAATAATGGTTGCAGAATCTCCATTGAATTTCCTGTTCTACCAGATGAAACAAAACATCCGCATTCTAATAGTTGACGATCACCCTTTCTTTTCCGAAGGACTTATCAATGCACTTCGGCCATACCCGGAATACATTGTTGTTGCTGCCATTGAAAATGGAAAAGATGTTGCTGCTGCCATCAAACAACATGAACCGGACATCCTGATTCTTGATTTGAATTTACCCGGTATCAATGGCGTACAATTATTCCCAGAGTTAAAAAAAGATTTTCCTTCTTTGAAAATCCTGATCCTGAGTATGTATATGCCTGCAGATATACGCATGCAGCCCGAAAAAGAATCCATTGATGGCTATGTAGTAAAAAACTCGGGTACGGATACTCTGGTTGCTGCTTTAGATGAACTGTCAAAAGGAAATCGTTATTTTGATCCCATCATAAAAAACAGCAATCATCATAGTGGCGATGATTTCAGCCGTAAACTCAAATTAAGTTCCCGTGAAATTGAGATCTTACAATTGCTTAAAGAGGGCTACTCCAGCAAAGAGATCGCACAAAAGCTGTTCCTCAGCGAACTAACGGTGAAAACCCACCGCAAAAATATCATGGCCAAAATGGATGCAAAAAATATTGCTGATTTGTTGAGGAAAGGAAATTGATTTGTCTGAAATCTCCAGCCACTCTTTTACAAGATATTTTGAAGACATTTTCCTATTGTTTAAATTTTGATTAGTTCAATAACTCATCAACTTCTCCACATACTCCTCCAGCCTCGACTTTGCCATAAAGTTTTGCTCCAACTCTATATTAAAAGGGATGGGTGTTTCCAATGAACCACATCGCATCACAGGTGCATCGAGTAAAGCAAAACAATATTCAGCAATCCATGCGGCTATCTCTCCGCCAATACCGCCAATCAGTGTGTCTTCATGCAACAGTAAAACTCTTCCTGTTCGTTTCACTGCTTCACGAATGGCATTGTAATCCAGGGGAGCCAATGTTCGCAGATCTAAAATATCAATGGAAATTTCCGGATGCTCTGCCGCATAATCTTCGGCCCAATGCACCGCTGCTCCATACGTGATGATGGAAATTTCATCGCCACTTCTTACATGCCGTGCTTTACCAATTTCAATTTCATAATATGCTGATGGTACCTGTCCGCTTACAGAACGGTACAATGCTTTGTGTTCAAAATACAATACCGGATTCGGATCATTGATGGCAGCAATGAGTAATCCTTTTGCATCCATGGGTGTGGAAGGATAGACTATTTTTAATCCCGGTACTTTGGTAAACCATGCTTCATTGCTTTGACTATGAAACGGACCAGCACCCACACCGCCACCTGTGGGCATTCGTATCACCACATCAGCATTTTGTCCCCAGCGGTAATGAATCTTCGCTAAGTTATTTACAACCTGGTTAAAACCAACTGTTACAAAATCTGCAAACTGCATTTCCATCAATCCTTTATATCCTTCTAAACTTAAACCCAATGCAGCACCAACAATAGCACTTTCACAAATGGGTGTATTACGCACCCGTTCTTTTCCAAATTCTTCAACAAATCCTTCAGTGATTTTAAATGCACCTCCGTACTCTGCAATATCCTGTCCCATGATGATGAGGTTATCATGTGCTTTCATACTTTGATGAAGTGCTTCTTTTATGGCATCAACAAAACGTTTGTCAGGGAAAGCTGCAAGCTGCGAGCTATCGGCCATGAGCTTTTTGCCTTTAGCTTGCAACTCGTAGCTTGTAGCTTGCAGCTCTTTATACACATCATCCAATTCTTCTTCTGTATCCACAACCATTGGTTGAGCGTTATTGGCAATCTGTAATTCATGTTCAATTAATTCTTTGAACTCTAAGCGGATTGCATCAACAGTTGCAACATTCAACACATCTTCTTTTACTAAATAGTTTTCATAATTTTTGATGGGGTCTTTTTCTTCCCATATCTCAAATAAATGCTTGGGTACATACTTCGTGCCGCTGGCTTCTTCATGTCCCCGCATACGGAAAGTAGTACATTCAATTAAATAAGGTTTCTGGTATTGAATACAATAATCTCTTACTCCTTTTATAGTATCTAAAACGGAAAGAATATTATTACCGTCAATCTTTATTCCATCCATGCCATAACCTCTTGCCCTTTCAACCAGGCTTTCACATTTATATTGTTCATTGACAGGTGTGCTTAATCCATATCCATTATTCTCGATCAAAAAAATCACCGGAAGATTCCAGACAGCAGCCACATTCAAGGCTTCATGAAAATCACCTTCGCTGGTGCCGCCTTCACCGGTAAATGCCAACGATACTTTTTGTTCATTTTTTAATTTATACGCTAATGCTACACCATCAGCTATGGCCAGTTGCGGGCCAAGGTGACTGATCATACCACACACATAATGTTCTTTACTGCCAAAATGAAAACTGCGTTCTCTTCCTTTACTGTATCCCTCTTTATTTCCCTGCCATTGCATATACAATTTATGCAGCGGCATATTACGGGTGGTGAATACACCCAGGTTTCTGTGCAGGGGCATCACCCATTCATCTTGTTGCAATGCCAGTGTGGCCCCAACAGCAATTGCTTCCTGCCCAATTCCGCTAAACCATTTGCTGATTTTTCCCTGTCTGAGCAATAAAAGCATCTTTTCTTCGATTAATCTGGGGTACAGCAAGGATCTGTAAATGTTGATCAACTCAGCGTTGGTAAGATTTTTGCGATCAAACTGCATTTTTAAAAACTATATCTGGTGAAAAACAAAGTTCAGGTTTCAATGGTATTATTAAAGATTTTTCTTTTGTTAAATGTGCTTACATGCACAATATATTCAGC
>JAYUTS010000297.1:0-5351 GCA_043754995.1 Chitinophagaceae bacterium | reverse complement strand
AAAACAGAAAAGAATGCCAAAGTAATGATCGTTTGTACTGAACTCTGCACCTTGCATTTTCAAAAAGATCCCAGTCCTGATAATATTGCATCTACCTTGTTATTTGCTGATGGAAGTGCAGCCGTTTTAGTTGTGCATGATGAAGATGAACAACAGGGTCTGCACTTAAAAAGTTTTTACAGTGAAATAATACCGAAAGGAAAACGGGATATGGCATGGGAGCTTTCATCAACCGGTTTTTTAATGACGTTGAGCGGGTACATTCCTGATTTAATTGAAGAAGATTTTGAACCACTTGTAAGGCGGGCACTTGCACATGCACATATGAGCAAAGAACAAATTGGAAGTTGGTGTATCCACCCCGGTGGCCGGCGTATTGTTGACTCCATTCATAAAAGTTTACAGCTTGAAGCCGGGGAATCAGATGCCAGTTATAAAGTATTGAAGGAATATGGTAACATGTCGTCCCCAACTATTTTATTTGTGTTGAAAGAACTCATGGATTCAAAAAAACTATCCAATCAAAAACCGGTTTTTGGCGCTGCATTCGGGCCGGGTTTAACCATGGAAACTTTTGTAGCTTCGGCACATGCCTGATTTTTCCAAACGATCATATCAAAAAGAACTTCTCGACAGGGATTATATTCCGTTTGCAGATATCAAACAGAATATGCAGGAGCTTGATACGATTAATACCTATCTCGGTGGCCACGGCATTACACTCTCGGGTTTACAGCAGCTAATAAAAAAAACAGATCAACAGACAAATCATCTCATCATTTGTGAGATAGGCTGTGGTGGTGGCGATAACCTGCAGGTGATCAGGGATTGGTGCAGCAAAAAAAATATTCCGGTGAAACTCATCGGTATTGACATCAATCCGCATTGTATTGAGTATGCAAGGAACAGGAAAGAAAATAGCCATATCGAATTTATTACTTCTGATTACCTGCAGGTAAAATTTGAAGAACCTCCACATATTATTTTCTCCTCTTTATTTTGTCATCATTTTACAAATGACGAATTACAAACCCAGTTGAACTGGATGAAGGTGCATACACAAACAGGTTTTTTTATCAACGACCTGCATCGTCATCCACTTGCTTACTATTCTATCAGCATTCTAACAAAACTTTTCTCCAAATCATATCTTGTAAAAAATGATGCGCCTTTAAGTGTTGCAAGAGGCTTTCGCAGAAATGAATGGGTTGATGTACTCAATCAAATATCAATTACTAATTATCAACTGCAATGGCGTTGGGCCTTTCGTTGGTTACTGATTTATACACATGACAGATAAACATTACGATATTGCTGTTGTGGGCGGAGGGCTTGCTGGTCTTGCACTTGCTATTCAATCTGCAAAGGCAGGCTATACAACTGTTTTATTTGAAAAAGAAAAATATCCTTATCACAAGGTCTGTGGTGAATACATCAGCATGGAGAGCTGGAATTTTTTAGAATCTCTTGGTTTGCCGTTGAATGAAATGAACCTGCCCATCATTAAACGATTACATGTTTCATCGCCCGATGGAAAATTATTTGAGCACCTGTTACCATTGGGAGGTTTTGGCATCAGCCGTTTTAAATTAGATCAAAAATTATTTGAACTGGCTAAACAAGCAGGTGTTGTGGTACTGGAAGAAACCAAAGTGAATGATATTGTTTATACTGATAATAAGTTTAGAATTTCGGCGGCTTCAAACTCCTCCCCCACGGGGGGAGGTTGGGAGGGGGCTGTTGTATGTGGTAGTTTTGGCAAAAGAAGTAATATCGATATTAAATGGAGCCGTTCCTTTGTTCAGCAAAAACCCAACAAGCTCAATAATTATATTGCTGTAAAATATCACATCAAAACCAATTACCCTGCAGATCTTATTTCACTTCATAATTTTGAAAATGGTTATTGTGGTATTTCACAAATTGAAGAGGGAAAGTATTGTCTCTGCTATTTAACTACTGCGGATAATCTTTCTAAAAGCAGGAACAATATTCAGCAGATGGAAAAAGAAATTCTGTATCAGAATCCGCATCTTCGAAAAATATTTACCAGTTCTGAATTTTTGTATGATGCTCCCTTAACGATTTCCCAGATCAGTTTCGATAAAAAAAAGCAGGTAGAAAATCATGTGTTGATGATTGGTGATGCAGGCGGAATGATCACTCCGCTTTGCGGTAACGGAATGAGTATGGCTCTGCATGGAAGTAAACTCGCATTTGAGCAGATGAATGCTTTTCTTCAAAAAAAAATCAGCCGTGCTGAAATGGAAGATCATTATCAACAACAATGGCAACAACATTTTGCCAATCGTTTACGAACAGGCAGGCTTATACAACGGTTCTTCGGAAAGACTTGGGTGACCAACCTGTTTGTCCAGGCATTCATCAGGTTTCCATTCCTGGCAACACCCCTTATCAAACAAACACATGGAAAAGCTTTTTAAAAATTGTTTTCAATAATTATTGAAAATTCGAAATTGTTTACTAAATTCGGGTCATGAAATTATCGGATGCCAAACAACAATTTATCAGTACATGGGGAGCCATGGGTACGCATTGGGGCATTAACCGCACCATGGCACAAGTACATGCGTTGTTGATGATCAGTCCGGATCCCCTTACACAGGATGATATAATGGCCCAGCTCAACATCAGCCGTGGTAATGTGAACATGAATGTGCGTGACCTGATTGATTGGGGTTTGGTTGATCGTGTACTCATACAGGGAGAGCGAAAAGAATATTTCACTGCCGAAAAAGATATCTGGAAAGTATCTACTCAAATCATCAAAGAACGAAAAAGAAGAGAACTTGATCCTATGATGAAACTGATGGATCAGTTGAGCAAAGTAGATGGTGATAAAAAAGATAAAGAAGTAAAAACATTTGTTGATACAATTAATGGCATAAAAAAATTTGGCGCCCATGCAGATAGTATGCTGGATGTACTGGTGAAGAGTGATGAGAACTGGTTTTTAAGTACAGCACTAAAGCTCTTTAAATAAGTTTTTTTTGTGAAGAAGGCTAAGCCGGCAATTGTTCGGCTTTTTTAAAACAATATACTTTCATTATTTTCTGAAATATTAATATACTTGAATATGCGACAATTTAAACAAATCGAATTCTATCTTAATATCGTCCTGATTGCTTCATTTGCCATCAGCATGCTCGTTATGCAAAAAGGGGAACTGCTTTTTCTGTCGTATTTTATTGTAGGTGCCGTGCAGGTAATTAGCATGATCATACATGAGTTGAACAGATGGTTTATAGCTAAGAAAAGTACCCGGAGATATTATCATTGGATTGTACTGATCCTGATCTTACTCTTCCCTGCCGGGCTCTCTTTCTGGTTCCTGTTATACACCGCTCCCCTCTTTGCTTTGTTTTATACCTACATCTGTTGGAAAGAATTGCAAACATTAAGATTCAAAGCGTTTGTTCATTTGAAATAATTCATCCCACTTAAAACTTCCATTTATGAAATATGAAATCCCCAACTGGCTCATTATTACAGGAGCAATCGGTCAAATGTTTACAGCAATGATTTATCCTTATATCCGTCATAAAGTATTTGATTGGTATAACGATATTAAAAAACTGAAACCACTTAACCAGGAAATTGCAAAGACGTATGGAAGGTATATCCAGGGACTGAACTTTTCCTTTGGCCTCATTTCAATTCTATTTACAAATGATCTGAAGAACGGAACCGGCTTAGCAGTAGCTATTACCGGTTTAATAGCTGCTTACTGGACAGGCAAGCTCATTACACAATTTGCTTACTATCCGATGTATGAAATACCAAAGAAACTTATATTTAAAGCAGGTGAAGTATTGATGAACACTTTGTTTGTAACATTTGCAGTGATTTTTATATGGATGTTTATTACAAACCTTGTAATATATCTAAATGTGTAGAATGATGTAAATGAAAATCAACTAGGCTCTTGTAACTTTACTTTATGAAAAAGAAAACACTTGTTTTAGGTGCCTCTGCAAACCCTGAACGCTATAGCTTTCTTGCAATAAACAGGTTAAGGAAACATGATCACCCGGTTGTAGCTATTGGGCGAAAAGATGCTATTGTAGCTGATGTTGAAATAAAAAAAGTACCAACGCCTTTTACAGATATTGATACGGTTACTCTTTATCTCAATCCTTTACATCAGAAGGAGTACTATGATTATATATTGTCACTTAAACCTAAACGCATCATCTTTAACCCCGGTGCAGAAAATGAAGAACTGAAGCAACTGGCTTTAAAAAATGATATTCAGCCAATGGAAGCATGTACATTGGTTTTATTAAGTACAGGGCAATACTGATGAACAATAAATCAATTGATCATTCACTATTCACCATTGATCCTCATCTTCGCTTATCCCCACCTGTTAATAAACACTTAACTGTATATTATTGCAGCTACTAAAAATATGTTCGTAAATTAGAGAAACTCAATTTATGAACTGGAGACGATTTAACGGTGAACACATCAAGCTTCCGATCAAGGAAGAAGTTCGTGCTGCCATTGTAAGAGAAACAGCAAAAGGGTTTCGTTTAAAAGTTTGTATTGGAACCGACAGCCAGGTAAAAGGCAGCGAAACCGAATTTGCAACAGTGATTGTTTTCTTGCGTGAAGGACATGGTGGCTTTATGTTTATTCACAACGAAAAAACACGCCAGAAGTATTCTATCAAGGAACGCATGCTGGTGGAAGTTGCAAAAAGCATTGAAATTGCTTATGAACTCTGCGATTTGTTTACTGTGTATGATGTTGACATGGAAGTACATGCCGATATTAATACCAATCCGCATTTCAAAAGCAATGAAGCGCTACGTGAAGCAATGGGTTATATCCTGGGTATGGGCTTTGCTTTTAAAGCCAAACCTGAAGCTTTCGCAAGCAGTAGTTGTGCCAACAAAATTGTAAACTGATGCTTGTTTACGGTACCACATCAAACCGTGTGAACCACGGTTCAGAAAGCAGACTCCCTATAATTTTACATTATACAAAGTAAAGCAGCCGCCACTACCCCGGCAGTTTCTGTTCTCAATCTTGTCTCCCCCAAGGTAACTGCAGCAAACTGATTACTTAATGCAAGTTGTATTTCATCTTCTGTAAAATCGCCTTCAGGACCAATCAATAGTTGAAGCTTTGTGTGTTGAGTTATTTCAGTTTGGGTAATTGATTGTTTCTTTATTTCAAGACAATGTGCAATCATCCTGAAACCGTTTTCATCTTTAGACGACTTTTCTATATGTTTTTCAAACAGAACAGGTTCATGCAAAACCGGTAACCAGCATTGTTGCGATTGTAACATGGCACTTACAAGAATTCCTTTCATGCGGTCG
>JAYUTS010000296.1:0-2427 GCA_043754995.1 Chitinophagaceae bacterium | reverse complement strand
AAAAAGCGAATGGATTGAAATGTGAGATTAGCCAAATTCATAAATGCGCTGCGGCGTAATGCAATAGTTTAAAGGTATATCAAATTGTTCAGTGTCGCCGATGCGTTCAATTGCATCAAAATAACTGAGCCCTACTTTAATAGCATCGGGCCGGCATTTACTTAAGAACTGATCGTAAAACCCTTTACCATAGCCAACCCTGCAGCCCTGTTCATCAAAGGCAAGGAGCGGAACAAACACCAGGTCGATCTTTTCTTCAGGAATCTGTTCACCATTCACCGGTTCAGGAATACCCCATTTGTTGCTGATCACTTCCACTGTTTCATTATAGGCAATATGAACCAGTTTGTTTTTTTCAATACGTGGAATCACAATTTTCATTTCAGGATTTCTGAATTCAAGAAAGTGCAGCAAATGATCGGTTTCTATTTCATTGTTTGCTTTCATGGCAAGATAAGTGTGCACATAAAACAAATCCGGCAAAGACAGTTGTTGAAAGTGAATGAGGATCAGGTCGTCAAACCGGTTTCTCTCTCCCACGGTCAGGCTTGAACGCTTTTCTGAAAAGATCTTTCTTGCCTCCTGCTTCGTCATTCTTCTTTGGGTTTATTTACGAAGATAGAAAAGATGGTAGTGCCGTAATTACGTTCGGCCCTGTAAAAAGGAAACTTTGTATAATTGTTACGGGGTGTATGTTCCAGCACAAACCACCCTCCTTCTGTTAATAAATTCTTTTCAAATATTTGTTTCGGCAGTTCATCAATGGTACCAAGAGCATAGGGCGGACCGGCAAAAATAAAATCGAACTGCTCCGTGCAATGTTCCATGTATTTAAACACTTCCATCTTGGCCACTTTCATTTGGATGCTCAGCTTTGCACATGTTTGTTCTATAAATGCAGCCATTTTAGGATCCTTTTCTACAATGGTTTGATTGGTTGCACCACGACTCGCCAGTTCATAACTGATACTCCCTGTGCCGCCAAACAGGTCAAGCGTTTTTAAACTTTCAATATCGAGATTGTTGGTAATTACATTGAAGAGCCCGCCTTTTGCAAGATCGGTAGTGGGTCTTGTATGAGGCATATTGGCCGGTGGTTGAAAACTCCTGCCTCCATATTTTCCGCTTATGATACGCATGCAAGAATCTGATCGAGTGAAGCTGATAAATGAACCGGTTGTTCCTCTGTTGTTGCAGGAAATTCAAACTGCAGTTCATCATTCAACTGCAGGTTTAAGAGATATTGATTCAGCACATCATACAATTTAGAACGCTGATCAATCATTCCCTGCAAAACAACCGTTGTTTCTTCCTGTGTATAGTTCAACTGCTGCATACTATTTAAGATATAATACAACACATCTTCGGGAGTATGATACCTGTAAGATTGTAACAGTATCCACTGACCATTGTTTTCAACTGTTAATTGCAATTCATTAAACCAGATGGTTGCTGTAATCCTGATTCCGCCTGCTGCATTTTTCGTTAATAACAAGGATTGAATATGCCACCACTCTCCTTTCGGGAAATGCTGATTGAGCAGACGACCAATGACAGGATTAACTGCGTAATGATTTACCAAACGTTGTTGCACAACAAAATCTTTTACATGCAGTTCGTTTTGTTGTTGCCCATGCATTAACTCAAATAAATATGCCTTATCCTCTTCTTTGTTGAGTGTAACTGGAACCAGGATATTTTTTGCAGCATGTTGTACAAAGATGGTTTTATGATAACTCTTTTGCACCCAGGGATGGGCAGCAATGATCGCTTCCAGCTTTTCTTCCAAGGCTGATGACGAAATATCAGCATCCAATTGATAAATCATCCAGCCATTTACTTTTTTTTCTCCCGGATGAAAAGATGCAAAGCCAATGAAGCTTTCGCCTGACTGCACTACCAAGTAAGCATTCCTGGTATCAATCAATTCAATATTCTCAACAACAATATGTACAGAAGGATCAAGCAAATTTAATTATTTTTCAATTGCTGCAATAATACAATAAAATGCTGAAGGCTCAATGCTGAACGCTGAATGGAGAACCCGCCTTTTTGCATTACACACTAAGCATCCGGCTTTCAACATTAAGCTTTTATATTTGCAAAAAAACTCACCCGCTTGGAGAATGCTTTACCGAAAAACGACCTGCGACTGGAAATAACCAACCGGCAAATTCTTTCCATCTCACTCCCCATCAGTTTATCGTTGTTGGTTCCTTTTCTCAATTTTACTGCCAATAATTTTTTCCTGAGCGGTTTAGGCGAAGCGGCTTTGGGTATAGCTGGTATTACAGGCGTGTATTTTTTAGTAGTAGCCGTTATTGGCAATGGCCTCAACAACGCCATTCAATCGTTGATTGCACGCCGTGCAGGTGAAAACCGTTTAGATGAAATTGGTAAGATCTTTTCGCAGGGTGTTCGTATTGC
>JAYUTS010000295.1:0-2432 GCA_043754995.1 Chitinophagaceae bacterium | reverse complement strand
GATGCACCGGATTGGAATGCAAGTAATGAACAATTTTGCAAAATGATTCATCTGTTTCAACGATCTCCGTTTTCATACTGGGCATAAATAAACTTCCTTTCCGGTTGTATACTTTATTAAATGATTGAGCATAGCTGCTAAACAAATTCGCAAAGGATTTACTTACTTTCAATTCTAACTCTTCCTGTTTAAAGATGACAGAAGTATCAATTAACTGGTACGCCTTCTGAAGTTCCTCTTCTTGCTTAACCTCTATCAATAAATGAAAATGATTTGGCATTAAACAGTAAGCAAGCAGGTTACACACGGGCAGAATATGTTCTGACAGTTTTTGAAGAAAAAAGTTGTAATTCTTTTCTTCAATAAAAAGGTTTTCCCTGCCGTTGGCATGATTATAAACATGATATATTTTGCCGGGTAGCATTTATAAAATATATTTTTCGTTAAACTTTGCCAAAGTTTTGTCAACATGATTTATCCCCATCAATCTGTTACAACTTTGGCAAAGTTGTTTTCGTTTTAGAAGTTTATTTCAACGCATTTAAGTCATCCAACACATAAACACCTCTTCCGTATGTACCAATCACCAGTTTTTTATCTCTCGGATGAATAAACAAATCATTCACTGAAACTGATGCAGGGATATTTCCATTGATTGCAATCCATTTTTTACCGCCATCCTTGCTCATGTATACACCAAAGTCAGTTCCACAGAATAAAACATTTGCATTGTTAGGATGTTCTGCAATTACATTGGCAGGTGATGGAGGCAAATTAGATGCAATCGGTTTCCATGTTGTTCCATAATCATCACTTACATAGATATATGGAGTGTTGTTATCTTCTCTACGATCATTTAATACGATGTAAACTCTTGCTGATTTAAATGAGGATGCTGTAATTTTTGCTACATGTTTATTCAATGGAAGTCCTTTGCTAATTTCTTTCCAGCTTCCTCCATCATTCATGGTTACCCATACACGTCCATCATCTGTGCCTGCATATAATACTTCAGGCTTATCGCCTTCTGCAACAGCAGTGATGGCCTGATGATAAATAAGATATGGATAATTCCCCATTCGCTTTTTATCGTTGTACGACAGATCAACACTGATCCTCTTCCATGTTTCACCTGCATCTTCTGTTTTGTATAAATGCTGCAAGCCATGATAGATGACTTTGTTGTTGAACTTGCTCATCACTGTTGCTGCCAGCCATTCTCCACGCAATGAATCAATACGGCCAACATCAAATGAAGGAAAACGTTGTACAGCTTCACGACGATTTTTGCTCATATCTGTTTTCATCAATCGTCCATAATAAGTAGAAGAATAAACAATATTTGTATTGATCGGATCAACCTGTATCTGTGTTCCTTCACCACCCGGAGCCATACGCCATGGACGAAGTGAAGTGTCCGGTTGTATTCCGAATGTATTGGTTACGTTCCCACTCATTGTTCCTTCGTCCTGCACAGCACCAAAAATATTGAACGGTGTTTGCAGATCGTAAGCAACTGTATAAAACTGTGTGGTTGGAATTTTATCAAAAAAGTTTTTCCATTTGATACCTCCATTATAAGTTAATGTAACACCTCCATCATTTCCTACAACCATACGATCAGGATTTTCTTCATCGATCCACATGGCATGATTATCACCATGCGTCCAATCACTGGTTGTATCTGTCGGGTCCCATACTTTCCATGTTTTACCTGCATCTTCACTGATTCCTTTTTCTACACCAAATGCATAGATGCGGTTTTCATTTTTTGGATGCACCCTGATCTGACTGAACACCCAACCATAAGTACCGGAGAATGGTTTAAAGAAATCATGTACCTCTCCCATTTTTTCCCAACTCTCTCCTTTATTATTACTGCGATAGATAGCACCACCAATGACAACCTTCTGCACTTTACGTTCATAGCTATCTGTTTCACCCGGATTCGGATCTCTTTTCTTATTATGATCATCAACAAACGCATACAACACATTCGGGTTTGAATGACTTACTGCCAAACCAATACGACCTGTGAGTTTTGTATCAGGCAAACCAGTTTTGATCTTCTTCCATGTTTTACCCCCATCAGTTGTTTTATACAAATGATCAGCATCTTCCGGAACAGGATCGCTCCATCTTCTGCGGATACGGTTCCACATACTTGCGTACAATATATTGGGATCAGATGGGTCCATCACCAGGTCAATACATCCGCTTTGTTCACTTTCAAATAAAATCTGTTTCCATGTTTTACCTCCATCACTGGTCATGTAAACACCACGATCTTTATTATAGGTCCACTCATTACCACTTGCTGCAACGTACACAACGTTTGCATTTTTAGGATGAACAATTACTCTTGCAATAGTTCCTGTGTTTTCCAAACCAATATGTGTAAAGCTTTTTCCGGCATTGGTTGTTTTATACAT
>JAYUTS010000294.1:0-2436 GCA_043754995.1 Chitinophagaceae bacterium | reverse complement strand
CCACACTGAACGCAGGTATGATCAATTTACCTTTTTTCTGAAGACAGGCTTTTTCAATCCATTTTAATAACTGATCGGGTGTTGATTGGGTGTTATCATGCAAACTGTTTCCATACGTTGATTCGATGATGATCACATCTGCCTGTGGAAATTCCTGTGGCGATTTTAAAATCACATCACGGTAACGGCCAATATCACCCGAAAAAGTAATGCGTTTTGTTTTTCCATTTTCTGTAATTTTTAAATGTACACAGGCACTGCCAATGATATGGCCTGCATCAGTAAACAACACTTCAATTCCCTCATCAATCTTATACCAGTTTCCATATTCTACTTTTACAAACCTGTCAAGGGAAATTTTTGCATCTTCAAGGGTATATAATGGCTGCAAATAAGGCATGCCTTGTGCAGCACGTCTTTTGTTCTCATACTTCACATCATCTTCCTGTATTTCGGCACTGTCTTCCAGCAAAACCGTTGTAAGGCTTTGGGTTGCGGATGTACAATAAATTTTACCGCCATACCCCTCTTTACACAGTTTAGGAATTAAACCGCAATGATCAATATGAGCGTGGCTCAGCACCATGTAATTAATTTCCGCAGGATCAAAACCCCAGTTACGGTTTAAGGCATCGGTATCTTTTCCCATTCCCTGGAACATGCCACAATCAAGCAATATTTTTTTTCCATTCACCAATGTAATAATATGCTTGCTGCCGGTAACACAACGGGCCGCACCGTGAAATGATAGTTTCATAATAGCCCCCTCCGCCCCCTGAAGGGGGACTTTAACCCCCAAACAGATATGGCATTTTTTATTTTTTATTAATTGAGGTCCGACTAAGTTCATGAAGCCCTTTACTGGCTTAGTTCGCCTCACCCCCAGCCCCTCTCCTCACGGAGAGGGGTGAAATTAAAGACCAGCTTGGGTTTCAAGTAGAATATTGAACTTTTAGTCGGGAAAAAGTATTTTTTATTAACTATTTATTCTTTGCTTTAAACGACCAAGTGATATAAAACTCTGCAACAATCTCACCAGCTTTATTCTTACCAACTGATTTTACCCTGATTGATCTTGCTTCACCTGTTGCAATGGCTTCATCAACCAATGCTTCAATCAACTGCCCATCTTCACAAACAAAGGTTGTTAGATCAATTGCCTTTTTAAAATAATTTGCTTCCAGGTTTACAACGAGCATTGAAACAGCAGGGGTGCGCCCAACTACCTGCAATAAACCCAAAACCCCTGTACTCATTTCTCCTGCCATTGCCAAACATGCAAAATAAGTTGAACGAAAAGGATTTTGTGAAAACCATTTGTAGGGGATGGTTACTTCGCATTTTTCATGTGAAATTGATTTGATGCGAACACCACTGAAAAAAGCAGCAGGTAATTTCAACAACAAAAACGCTCTGCTCTTTAACGGATGCGTCATTTGCTGAATAAATTTGTTTGCGTTGTTGTTCATGAATGTGAAACTCCTATTTTGTTATTTCTATTATACAAGCTACCACATCATTACTGTCACCTGTAACATCAAAACGTAATGCACCTTTTCCGGTTGCAGAGTAACGCACATTACGGATCAATGATGAACCTAATGCATTATTTAATCTTGCAGCATAATCAGATGAAGGGTTAGCGCTGATCTGTTGATTCAATTGATACCAGTTTAATTCCTTTTTACTGATCACCACTGCAATCACATCTCTTGTACCAATGCTATCAGGTGTCATGCTTTTATCTTTTGGAAATAACCGTACGCCTGTAATACCACAGAAAGGGGAATACTTGGTTTTAGTTGCATCATCTGTTCTTGGGTACGGAAACAAGGTGTAACTCGTACCATCCACTTCTTTTCCGAACACATATACATAACACTCTGTTGTATTTTTGATTTCCATTTTAAATTTGGTACCTGCTCGAACAGGTGCAGTAGTTTCAAAACGATTACCACTTCCACTTCTTAAAGGAATATAATTTCCTGCTACTGTTTTCTTTCCATCATACTCAACCTGCACTAATCCCACTTCGCAAGTAAACTGTTGTACATTTTTATTACCTGCATGCATCGGATTTACACCATATGCTTCACGAACATAGGTTTGAAAATCAGCATAACGAACCCATGCAAATCCATTGGTGCCCCACTCCTGTCCCCAACTGTTCATAAACAAAAAAGAGCCTCCGTATTTTTTTTCATCATATCCAACCACACACATAGCATGCCCACCAAAGCCCATCATGCTTCTATCGCCCTGGGCCGGAACCCATAGATCCTGTCCCATCATTGGTTGCATAAAACTTTGGCCCACCATCATGCCAATGATAACCGGTGCGCCTTGTGAAAGATTTTCTTTTATGGCACGCAGATCAACAGCATCATTCCTGTCACCCAAACTCAGGCGGTTAAAACCACGCATGCGATATTGTGC
>JAYUTS010000293.1:0-2440 GCA_043754995.1 Chitinophagaceae bacterium | reverse complement strand
ATTGCTTCCTTTCTGTCGGTAATAGAGATGTATTTTTTTCTCGACACCACACTTACGCCTGCTTCCATTTCTTTAATGATCTGCTGAGCATCTTCACTGCGGGGATTGTCTGAAGTGAAGATTACCCTGTCGCTGTACTCACAAGCCACTTCAGCCATGATGGGCCTTTTTGTTTTATCCCTGTCACCGCCGCATCCCACCACGGTGATGATGTGTTCATGTCCCTGTCTTAATTTTTTTATGGTAGCCAACACATTTAATAATGCATCGGGTGTATGTGCATAATCCACAATTCCTACTAATCTTTCCTTACTGCTTACTGTATAATCAAACCTTCCTTCTGCACCTGCAAGATTGCTGAGCTGCTGCAACACCGTTAATTTATCTTCTCCCAAACAAACGGCTGCGCCATACACCGCCAGTATATTGTATGCATTAAATTCACCAATCAGGCGGAAGAAAACTTCCTGCTCATTGATCATCATGTGCAGTCCTGCAAAACTGTTTTCTAATATCTTTCCTTTAAACTCAGCTAATGTTTTCAGGCTGTAGTAATATTTTTTTGCTGTAGTATTCTGCAGCATCACCATTCCCCTTTTATCATCCATATTGCTGATGGCAAAAGCATCAGATGCCAGTCCATCGAACCACGATTTTTTTACCCGTATGTATTCATCAAATGTTTTATGATAATCCAAATGATCATGTGTGATGTTGCTGAACAATGCCCCTGCAAAATGTAACCCTGCAATACGTTGCTGGTGAATAGCGTGACTGCTGCATTCCATAAACACATGTGTACATCCCTCCTCCAGCATTTGCTTTAACAGCTTGTTAATGCTTACAGCATCCGGCGTGGTATGCGTTGCAGAAATAACTGTTTCACCAATTTGATTTTGCACAGTACTCAACAATCCGCATTTGTACCCCAACGATGTAAAGAGCTTCCACAACACGGTGGCGATAGTTGTTTTACCATTAGTACCGGTTACGCCTACCAGCTTCATTTTTAAAGAAGGTTCACCATAAAAATTATGGCTCATAAAGCCAGCAGCCGCAGCACTATTTTCTACCTGCACATATATTACTTCATCTTTTAATTGGGGAGGCATCACTTCACACACGATTGCAACAGCACCATTACTCAAAGCAGTGTCAATATAATTATGCCCATCCGTTGCATATCCTTTAACTGCAATGAAACAAGTTCCTGCAGTCACTTTACGGGAATCAATCTGCAAATCCTTTACATCAATAGCAGTGTTACCTTTTACTGTGCGGATACTTACTTTATATAGTATGTCTTGTAAAATCAATTTAACAACAGGGTTATCGCTTGTCCTTTTTTAAATGTGGTACCCGGCGGCAATGACTGACTGGTTACCCTTCCTCTTCCATTCGCAATTACTTTTAATCCTTTATTCTCTGCCAGGTACACTGCGTCTTTTAATCCCATACCTATCACACTTGGTGTAACCTTTCCATTGGTGTTTACAGCCACCTGCAGCATTGCTGAGTTATTTTTCATACTCATATTCCTCCATGAGCCGCTTCCATTTGCAGCATCAACAAACCCCATATTCAATGTGCCAAAAATGGAACTCAGTTCATTCTTCAATCCATAATAATTATATAAAGTGGTATCACTCACAAAGGGTGATGAATACTTTTTATTACTCAGGAACCTTGCATAAATCTTATCACTGATGTTTTTAAATACGGTACCTGAAACATCGGCACCATAGATCAGTTTTGATTCCCTGCTGTTTTGTATTACTACTGCCATGGTATATTTGGGATTACCTGCAGGAAAGTAACCGATGAAAGATGCCTGGTAAATTTTATTGCCTTTGTTATAACCTTTGTTATTCATGGCTGTAACAGCAGTTCCTGTTTTGCCTGCAATAGCATAAGCGCTGTCATATAAAACTTTATGTCCTGTACCATGAAGGCTGTCCACTACTGCATTCAAACATTCTTTCACCTGGGCCAGCGTTTCATCACTGCAAATTTTTTGTACCAACACCTGCGGCTCAATTATTTTGTAATCCACCCCGTATTCCTTTACTGCATTTACCAAATATGGTTTCATCATGGTACCATTATTTGCAATGGCATTGTACAACATGAGCATGTGCAGCGGTGTTACCAATTCTTCATATCCATGGGCCATGTAAGGGATGGTAGTTTTGGACCAGCTTCGGTTGGTTGGCTTTTTAATGGTTGGTTTTCCGGATGCTGCAGTAATATCAATCCCTGTCATGGTATCTAACCGGAAGCGATGCAGGTGTTCCACAAATTTTGATGGCTGGGCATAATAATACTGATCAGCCAACTTTGCGAAAGCCACATTGCTGCTTCTTAAAAAAGCTTCCTTCACTGAAATAGCCCCTGATCCTAAATGCGAATCCCTGATCCTTAAACCATGAAAAGATTTAGT
>JAYUTS010000292.1:0-5420 GCA_043754995.1 Chitinophagaceae bacterium | reverse complement strand
TTATCTCTGAATTTTTTAGAGAATGCGGAACAACGCAAGAAAAGGTTTGCTAGTTCTTCATTACTGGTTTCCCCTGTAAAAACACTGTCTTCAATATTATGAAGGCTTCCATCAATTCCACCCTCAAAAAAATATGAGGTAACATTCTTGTCGTTCTTCAATAAGTATAATGCATCATTCCCTTTTCTATAAATCCTTTGAGTAAGGTAGCATGTTGTTGTTTTATTAACCTTGTCATAAACTGACTTTGGGTAATACTCTGTAAAATTAATGATCATGTAATTGATTGCTGAAGTATTAAACGAGGTTTCATATGAAGTTGTAGTCTTTTTGCGCTGACCTTTACTTTTTTCAGTAACTGTACTTTTTTGTGTAAAGGAAATATTGCAATTAAATGCTTTGCCGGGTACAATGTTTATAGTGCCAAACAATTCGGTACGGTTATGGAACACCAATGTAGCTGAAGACTGATTCTGTCCGGAAACTTTTCCGGTAACTAATATGCAGGTTAAAGCAATGTAAAACACGTTTTTTTTCATAAGAATATTTTTTCTAAACCTATCATTGTTGTCCGACTAAGTTTATGAAACCCTTTACTGGCTTGGTTCGCCTCACCTCCGACGCTTCGGTCGGAGTCAGACATTTATCGTCCGACCCCAGCCCCTCTCCTCACGGAGAGGGGTGAAATTAACGACCAGCCTGAGTTTCAAGTAGAATATTGAACTTTTAGTCGGACAATAGTGTAAAACTATAATATAATTCAGTTGGCATAAGTACCCGTTAAAAGGTATTTTTGCCGAAATAGATACAACGTTAATGCCGGTAAATAAAGGACAATATAAAGAACTCATAGCAGAATTAGGAAATAAGGCGAAACTCGTGGCGGTTTCAAAAACCAAACCAGTGGAAGATATTCTTGAACTTTATGACCTTGGTCAACGGGATTTTGGCGAGAACTATGTACAGGAACTGGCTGATAAACAGGCGCAACTGCCCAAAGATATTCAGTGGCATTTCATTGGCCACCTGCAAACGAATAAAGTAAAATATATTGTACCCTTTGTGCATCTAATTCATGGGGTTGACAGTTTAAAACTTTTAAAGGAGATCAATAAAGAAGCAGGTAAACATAACCGTGTAATTGATATATTGCTGCAGGTATATATTGCACAGGAAGAAACAAAGTTTGGATTGGATGAAGATGAACTTGAAAAATTACTAAACACGAATGGAAACGAATTACAGGAATTGAAAAATATAAGAGTTTGTGGTTTCATGGGGATGGCTTCTTTCAGTGATGATAAGCAAAAAGTAAGATCAGAATTTCACTATTTAAAAATGCTGTTCGATAAATACCATTCTCTTTCTACTTTCTACTTTCAATTATCAATTTTATCAATTGGGATGAGTGCAGACTATCAAATTGCTATTGAAGAAGGAAGTACCATGGCACGGATTGGCAGTTTGTTGTTTGGGGAAAGAAAATAATCAGCTTCTTCTTTTATATAAAGAGTAAGCAATTGCCTGAAAGAAATAATAATGCAAGCAATACTTTATGCATGATATTCCTGGTTGCTTCAACAATTTTTTTTTACGCCGCCATCAAAAATTTTACAAAACTCCTTTTAGCAATTGGTAAAAAAGTTTCTTCTACCGGGTACGATAAATTGGTTTCAATACAATACACAGCAGGGTTTGGTAATTCAACTTTATTTCGAATGAGTTCTCCTTTTATGTTTTCATAACTGTTGACAATATTGCTGATCCAACTATCAACAAAATTTGTTTTGAGGGTCCGGTATTGTTCATCGTGCCGCTCAAAAAAGCTCAAACGGTATTGATATACTTTAGTTTGTTTTTGTGCAGTACTGCGCAGGAATAAATAACCTTCGCTGGTATCGAGCGGTATCAAACCAATTGGTTGAATACTGATGCTCTGTTCAACCATTTCATAGATCTCTGTTCCATTGCTGATGGTAGTTTTCATGGTGGCAATGGAATAATGCATGATGGTTTCCAGTTCCTGCATCAGTTCATCGTCTTCAATCATTTGCTCGTATAATAACTGAAGTTTTTCAATTTGAATACCGGTGAGTTTTTTAGGAAACTGTTCCTGCAGGTATTTTTTATTTTCCCTGAAGGCAACGAGATTGTTGAAATGAAAGATCACATCAGCTAATTGCGGATAGAGTTTCGCTTCGGTAAAATATTTATTTACTTCCTGCAGATAGGCGAGGAGGGTGTATTTCTTTAACTCAAAATCTATATAGCCATCGGCAAACCAGGTTTCGGATAAAGTCTTCATAATTGAGGATTTTACTGGGTTATTGTTTCTTAAATTTACAAAACGATTCCTGTATTTTAAAGCATCGTTCCATTATTCACAAAATATTTCAGTACATGCGTCTTTTTTTAACAGTTAGCTGTTTGCTGATTCTTTTGAATTCCTGCAACAGAAATACATTTTATATTGTGCGACATGCAGAAAAAGCAACAGCGGCAGGCAATATGAGCAGCGATGTTCCATTAAGTGAAGCCGGAGAAAAAAGAGCTATTGCTTTAAAAGAATTATTGAAGGATAAAGATGTACGATCTATTTTTTCAACACAAACAATCCGAACAACAACTACCGGCAAACCGCTTAGTGAGGCAAGATCAGTTCCTGTTCAGTTTTACTCACCGGGAGATACGACAGATAAATTTATCCTGCGCCTCCAATCAATCAGGAAAGGAAGTGTATTGATTGTTGGTCACTCAAACACAGTTGATGACCTGGTGAATAAAATGATGGGACAAACCTTACTCAGCGATCTTGCTGAAACAGAATACGACAACCTGTTTATTGTAAAACGGAAAGGGAAGAAATATTTGTTTGAACGCCAGAAGTATTGATCAGCTTAAAAATAATTGCATATAATTAATAAACCCGATGGTACCATCGGGTTTATTATCATCTGATATTTTTCAATTATTATAAATCTCTGTCTCCATTAAAATTCTGCAACTCATTTGCTACTGCTGTTAAGAATGTAGCACCCAAACTTCCATCAATAATCCTATGATCATAACTCATGCTCAGGTACATCATATGGCGGATGGCAATACTGTCGCCATGAGGTGTTTCAATTACCACCGGTCTTTTCTTAATTGCGCCAACAGCTAAAATGGCAACCTGGGGTTGATTGATAATGGGAGTGCCCATCAAACTTCCAAAAGTTCCAACATTGGTCATTGTAAAAGTTCCACCGCTTGTATCATCAGGTTTCAGTTTGCCGTTACGTGCACTGTCGGCTAAATTATTAACCTGCCTGGTTAAGCCAACTAAATTTAATTGATCAGCATTTTTAATAACTGGTACAATGAGGCTGCCACTTGGTAAAGCAGTTGCCATGCCTATATTGATATCTTTTTTTACAATGATCTTATCGCCATCAACAGAACTGTTAATGAGCGGATATTTTTTAATACACTTTACAATGGCTTCAATAAATAAAGGAGTAAATGTAATTTTTGTTCCTTCTCTTTTTTCAAACTCTTTCTTCATCTTATCTCTCCATTGCACGAGGTTGGTCACATCCGCTTCTGTAAAACTGGTAACATGCGGACTGGTTTGTTTGCTCCTTACCATATGCTCTGCAATCAGCTTTCGCATCCTGTCCATTTCAATGATCTCTACATTGCCGCTATAAACGGTTGGCGCCATAGAAGGAGTATGTTGTGGAGCCGAAGTTTCAACCCTATTCATTGGAACAACCAATACTTCTTCCTGTCTTGAATCCAGTACTTTGCCTCCCGTTCCTTTTTTATCAGAAACGTATTGCAGAATATCTTTTTTTGTAACACGGCCTTCATTACCGGTACCGGTAATTTTTTCCAATTCAGCCATGCCAATTCCTTCCTGTGCTGCAATATTCAATACCAGGGGAGAATAAAAACGAATGCCATTTGAAGGGGCGCTCACTTTAGAACCAACTGGTTGATATGGTATTTCTTCTTCCATCACTTCCGCTTTTACTGATTCATACACAGGCGATGCAGGAACGGCAATTGGTTCGGCAGCACCTGTTTTAATGCGGGCAATAACAGTACCAATGGGCACTACATCATTTTCATTAAACAATACTTCGTTTAAAACACCTTCAGCCGTACTTGGCACTTCACTATCAACTTTATCGGTTGCAATATCAAGCAAGGTTTCATCCATCTTTATTGTATCACCCGGTTTTTTATGCCAGCGCAAAATGGTTGCTTCCATGATACTCTCACCGAGCTTGGGCATAACTAAATCAACTAAAGCCATATAAATGATTTGAAGTTTTTTGATATATTGTTACCGGCTGAAATGCAAACAGCACCGTTTGTTGCGTCGCATGCCGAAGTGTTCATTCGGCATCCAGACCTAAAGCGTCTGTGACACTTCAGGGTTCTGAACTATACTCAACAAGTTTCGGCAGGCAAATCGCTGATTGGCGTCAAAGGTAAAGATTTGAACTTTATTTTTCTGTTTCGCCTTGAATAAACTGAAACATCAGCAGCATGGCATTGGCAGCAGTGAGTTCAATGTTTTTAATCCGGTCGAAACGGAACTGGAATCGTTTGGCAACTATCTTTTTCCTGTTTCCAACAGCCACCCATACAGTGCCAACGGGTTTGTCTTCTGTACCACCGTCGGGACCCATAATACCGCTGGTGGCAATGCCATAATCAGCAGTTGTTTTTTGAAATAAACCCTGCAGCATTTCTGTAACGGTTTCTTCACTTACCGCTCCTTTTATTTCAAGCGTTTCATGTTGTACACCCAATATATCTTCCTTTACATCGTAAGCATAGGCAACAACTGTTCCTTTATAATAAACTGATGAACCGGGAATAGCAGTAATTAAATGTGCAATATACCCCCCGCTGCAACTTTCTGCCGTTGCTAAAGTTTTCTTTCTTTGTAATAACAAATTGCCCAATGCTTTTTCCAATGGAATATCTTCATCAACAATGAGTATATCTTTCAGCAATTCCTGCAACTGCAAAAACAAATCATCCAGATCTTTTTCTAAGCTGTTTTTTTCAGCGCAAATAGTTGTCAGCCGCAGCCGCACCATTCCATAGTTGGGGAGGTAAGCAAGTTTGATATGAGGCGGTAAAGCTTCTTCCCAAATGCTAATCCGTTCTGCAATAAATGATTCACCTGCTCCGGCAGTTAATAATGTGCGATGAAGAATAAAGGGCATCTGAAATTCTTTCTGTAATAATGGAAGAACATCCGCAGTCATGATTCCTTTCATTTCATGTGGCACTCCCGGCATGGAAATAAAAATACGATCCGCTTTTCTAAAGATCATTCCAGGCGCCGTACCTCTTTGATTCATTAATACTTCGCAGGTATCAGGCACTTCTGCCTGTTTTAAATTCCGTTCAATTAACGG
>JAYUTS010000291.1:0-5423 GCA_043754995.1 Chitinophagaceae bacterium | reverse complement strand
AATTAAACTCTGTAAAAGAACGGAAGGAATGATCGTTTAAATTCTGCATCACTTCATCATCATACTTCAACAACAAACCAATAAAATGCCAGCTTAGTTCATATCCCCTGTATGCAAGATCAGAAGGACGACCGTAAGTAAAATCAGTAAATGTTTTGGTGAAGTTTGTCCACTTAATCGTTCCGGTATTAAAAAAAGTAGTGCTGTAGAAAACAGACAGCTCATTATACTCGGGCTTTGCCAGGTCTTTCAATGCATCCCAGGTAGGCATGCCAAACAAATCAAACGCATATTTTCTGCTGAGGCTGTTGGTAGCATTGGCCAGTCTCATACCAAAATTCTCATCCAATGATCCGCAAATCACCAGGTTTACTCTTTCACTATCAAGACTTGAACGCAGATCAGCAACCGTAAAAGAATCGGTGAGCAGAATGTTTTTCCATTTCAATACCTGTCCGCCGTTTGATCCTTTATTGTAAGTGTTAAAATATGTTTGCAGCCTTTCTTCCTGTATTCCTTTTTTTCGAACATAAATAATATTGGCCGTAGGATTGTTGCGCATAATAAAATTATAAATCGCTTCACAATGAACAGGCAATGTAGAATTAACGATAATGGTATAAGGATTGTTAATTACACCACCATCATTGGGTAGTGTGGCAGAGACAAATGGAATTTTTTTCTGCAAGGCAATATCAGCCATCAGCCGGTATTCATTTCCGCTCACCGCAGCAATGATCATATCCAATGAATCAAAACTGTTATTGGCCCAGAGTGTATTCAGATTCTGATCAGCGGAACGCAGATCATAAATTTTAACTTCAAGATTAGAATCAGTTTTCAATGAATCAACAGCCATCAACGCACCCTGTACAAAATCCAAACCGGGTAAAATATGTTTGGGCATTTGATTGGTGAACTTGTAATTCGTTCCAATAAAGGATGAATCTAAGTACAGGTTGGCAAAAATACCTACCCTGTAAACTTTTACTGAATCATTTGCCTGTGCAAACGAAAGAAAGCTGTTCAATGATAAAATAAAAAGAAAAAATAGTTTTTTCATGTTGAACTTAACAGATGGTTATTCCCATTCAATGGTTGCAGGAGGTTTGCTGCTGATATCGTACACCACACGGTTAATTCCCCGCACTTTGTTAATGATCTCGTTCGAAATATATGCCAGAAATTCGTAGGGTAAATGTGCCCAGTCAGCCGTCATTCCATCAACAGATGTAACAGCTCTTAATGTTAAAGTAAATTCATAAGTGCGTTCATCGCCCATTACACCTACACTTTGCACGGGTAACAGGATAGCACCTGCCTGCCAAACCTTATCATACAGTTGATGTTCTTTCAACCCATTGATGAAGATGGCATCGGCTCTTTGCAGTAAATCAACTTTCTCTTCGGTTACTTCTCCCAGGATACGGATAGCTAAACCGGGGCCGGGAAATGGATGACGGTTTAATTGGGCAGCAGGAATGCCTAACTCTGCACCCACTCTGCGAACCTCATCTTTAAATAAATAACGAAGCGGTTCCACCAGTTCCAGTTTCATAGTATCAGGTAATCCGCCCACATTATGATGCGACTTAATTGTAACCGAAGGCCCGTGTACAGAAACACTTTCAATTACATCGGGGTAAATGGTTCCCTGTCCCAGTAATTCTACACCTTCAATGGTATGTGCTTCCCTGTCGAATATTTCAATAAAAGTTCCGCCGATGATCTTTCTTTTTTCTTCAGGATTGGTTTTACCTGCCAGCCTGGTATAAAAATGTTCACGGGCATCAACACCTTTTACATTCAAACCAATTTCATTGTAGGTATCAAGCACTTGTTGAAATTCATCTTTTCGTAACACACCGTTATCAACAAAAATTCCAAACAGGTTTTTACCGATTGCACGATGAATCAATGTGGCAGCAACAGTTGAATCAACACCACCACTCAGGGCCATGATCACTTTACGACCACCGATTTGTTTTTTCAATGCTTCCACTGTTTCATGCACAAAGGATGCAGGTGTCCAGTCAGCTTTGCATCCGCAGATATCAATCAAAAAGTTTTTAAGAATTTTTTTCCCTTCCGTTGAATGATATACTTCGGGATGAAACTGTAACCCGTATAAAGGATTGTTGTATGCTCCGTTTGACCTGAAAGCTGCAACCGGAATGGATTCAGTTACAGCCAGTATTTCAAAACCCTGTGGCAGTTCAAGAATGGTATCTGCATGACTCATCCATACCTGTGAAGTTTCACTGATACCATTGAGTAAAACATCTGATTCTTTTTTGCTGAGGATGGCTCTTCCGTATTCACGCTTTTCACTTTTTTCAACACGGCCACCTAACTGTTTAGCCGTAAGCTGGGCACCGTAACAAATTCCCAGAACAGGAAGTTGTTTGGTTAACAACTCCACATCAACCATAGGAGCATTTGCATCATTCACTGAAAACGGACTGCCAGAGAGAATGATCCCTTTCAGGTATTCATCAATTACAACAGGTTTGTGATAAGGAATAATTTCGCAGTAAACATTGCATTCACGTACTGCACGGGCTATCAACTGGGTATATTGTGATCCGAAATCGAGAATAAGAATCTTGTCTGTCATTGTGCGGCGAAGGTAATAAAAAGCAAGGATTGCGAAAATGCAGTTATTCACGGTTAATAATCCGGAAACTTGTAGTAAACTATTTTTATGCGCTTGTAAAAGTTTACAATGAATTCAATTGAACATCTGTTTTTTCTGTTACTTTTGCCCTGCTCCGGCTTTAACCACTTTTAGTCATCAATTCGCTCTTTTTTGTAACCTTTCCCTGAAAAGGATTGTCTGAGTTTGATGGCAGATCATTAACCATTATAAAAAGTAAAAAAAACCAAATCATCATGCGTAAACATTATTTAGCAGGAGCAATGTTCTTAACCGTTTTCAGCTTCCTTCTTGCATCATGCGGATGGAGAAGTGTAAAAGGGAATGGCGAAATTGCAACGAGTGTACGAAAAGAAGGCAGTTTTAAAAGTGTAAAAGCATCGGGTTCCTTTGATGTTTATTTTTCCCAGGCTGATGAGAATGAAATAAAGATTGAAGCCGATGAAAATCTCATGCAGTATATTATTACAACAGTTGAGAATGGCGTACTGAAAATTAAAACCAGGAAAGGGATTAACATCCGCCCAAGCCAGGATATAAAAATATATGTAAAGGCGCCACAATTTGCTGAAGTAAGTCTTGCAGGTAGCGGCAACATGATTGCTGAAACAAAAATTGTGTCAACAGAAAAAATAGTTTTAGGTATTGCAGGAAGTGGCGATATTAAGATTGCTGATGTAGATGCACCAAAAGTTGTTGTTAAGATTGCCGGAAGTGGAAAAGCAGAAGGTGGTGGTACAACCAAGGATCTCGAAATTAATGTAGCCGGCAGTGGAGATGTGCTGATGAAAGAACTAAGAGCAGAGAATGCGAAAATAGAAATTGCAGGTTCTGGTAATGTATGGGTGTATGCCAGTATGAGGTTGGATGTACGTGTAGCAGGAGGAGGCGATATTCATTATTATGGCAACCCAAGCGACATCAAATCGAAATCAGCGGGTTCAGGTAATCTCATCAAAGAGTAAAATTTTTCAGTTCAATCGATTGCATAACCCGTTCATGACCTTTGAAGGCAATAAAGAAACCCATTTAAACAAAAAGGGGTTGTGTGTTGTTGTAAATTTGCAACAGCGACCCGTTTTTAGATCCAGCAATTCCGACGAAAATATCCGGTACTTCTGAAAACTGTTATACGATCCCTTGTAAAATTATTTATAGCCCATTTGGAAACATGATCTTTTTCAACGTGTTTTTGGTTAATGAAAGGAAGCGAAAGCTTCCTTTCTTAGTTACTATAAGTCGGCATACCTCACAGTAATTTTAATATCCCGGTTTCTTCCTTTATCATCGGTACAGGAAATCTTCACCACCCCTTCTGCAGGAATAAAAAACTGTTTACTTCCGGCATCCGTTACTTTATAGAATTGGTTGTTGATATACCAGTACACACGGCTTACATCATTTCCTGTTTCACAAACCAATTGCAATGGCTCCGGGTTTTTTTTACTGATGAGATACTCAGTGCCATTAACCGGTGAAACAATAGCTGGTGCACCTTCTTTAAAAATCTTCTCACAACCGGGATTGTGTGCAGGAATGGGTTCAAAGCCAATACTGCTGTTTTGCATCCAGTTCTGTAATTCAGGCGCTATGAGTTTATACATTTTCCTTTTAAAACCAACAGCCGGTTCGCAACTTTTGCAATAGCTCATCTTTTCATCGGCACTTACCGCTATCTCTGAAATATTATTACAGGTTTGGGTTGATGAAATACCGCTGACGAAATAATCAAGTACAAGGTTGGTACAATGTGCAGCCGGAGGCAAACCTGTTTCGCTGCAAACCATCCGTTGCTCCAGTTCTTTGGGAGGAGCAAACCATTCCCTGTCGGCATCATAATCCAATGTATTAAAAATGCGGAAGAGTAGTGGGGTGGCTGTTTCAGCACCACTTAAATGGGGCGAGCCCACACCGGAAAAATTTCCAACCCAAACCCCAACGGTATATTTTTTATTATAACCAATGCTCCATGCATCACGCCTGCCATAAGAAGTGCCTGTTTTCCATGCAATACGTGGAAGTCTTGCTGTCGCATCCCAATGCAATGGAAAATCAGGACGGTTGATCCGGCTCAGGATATCATTGATCATATACGCCGCATCAGCAGAAATGATCCGTTTCTTTTGAACTGCTGAATCACCCATAACAAAAGAAGGTTGATAATATACTCCATCGTTGGCAAAGCAACTGTACAAGGCCGTTAGTTGTTCCAGGGTGGTGCCACATCCGCCGAGGATCAAACTCAACCCCAGGCTTTTTTGTTTTGCCTGCACCTGTTTAAAATGCATGCGGCTCAAGGTTTCAATCATCCTGTCCTTGCCCAGCATGTTCAATGCTTTTACAGCAGGAATGTTCAGTGAATGTTCAAGTGCAAACTCAACTGTAACAGGCCCGTTGAAGGTTTTATCATAATTCTCAGGTGCATAGCCTGCATAATTCACGGGTACATCGTTCATCATTTTTTTTGGTGTCAGCAAACCTTCATCAAAACACAAACCATACAACAAAGGCTTCAACGTGCTGCCCGGCTGACGAACAGCTGCTGCACCATTTACCTGTCCGCCATCAGTTGTGTCTTTAAAATCGCCACTGCCTACATAAGCAATCACACGGTGTGTTTCATTATCGATGATGATGATGCTTGCATTCCGGATATTGCTGAGCCGTTGTGAACGTACATAATCTTCCACCAGCTTCTCAGCTTTTAATTGGGTGTTGAGATCAATACTGCTTTGAATATTTACCGCACCACTTTGCTTCAACTTGT
>JAYUTS010000290.1:0-5442 GCA_043754995.1 Chitinophagaceae bacterium | reverse complement strand
GTATGAAGATCGCCACCAAAAGCAATGTGCGTACTGCTCATGCAGCCCGTACAAGTTTAAGTAAAGCATTGAATGTATCCTTCACCGGGGGTTCTGTAATGGGACTTGGTGTAGCTGGCTTGGCAGTGCTGGGTCTGGGTGGTTTGTTTATTATATTAAAAGCAATTTTTGTTCCTGCCGGTGCAGATGTGAACGGTTTGGAAATGCTCAAAACAATTGAAGTGCTCACTGGTTTTTCATTGGGTGCAGAATCCATTGCCTTATTTGCACGTGTCGGCGGCGGTATCTATACAAAAGCTGCTGATGTGGGTGCCGACTTAGTTGGTAAGGTAGAAGCAGGTATTCCTGAGGATGATCCACGCAACCCTGCAACAATTGCTGACAACGTTGGTGACAACGTTGGTGATGTGGCTGGTATGGGTGCTGATTTATTTGGTTCTTATGTTGCAACTGTATTGGCAACAATGGTATTGGGACAGGAAACAAAATCAATTGATGCCTTTGGTGGTATGGCTCCTATCTTATTACCAATGATGATTGCTGGAGTTGGAATTCTGTTTTCTATCGTTGGTACCTGGATGGTTCGTGTAAGTGATAATGCAGCCATCAATACAGATAATGTACAAAAAGCATTGAATATGGGTAACTGGGGATCAATGATCCTCACTGCTATTGCATGTATTGGTTTAGTCTATTTTATTCTTCCCGAAACAATGATCTTACGTGGTGCAACTTTTACCAAATGGGGTGTGCTCGGAGCTATTGCAGTTGGTTTAGCTGTTGGTGCATTAATGAGCATCATTACAGAATATTATACGGCTATGGGTAAGCGCCCGGTGCTCAGTATCATCCGTCAGTCTTCTACAGGTCATGCAACCAATGTCATTGGTGGTTTGGCAGTAGGTATGGAATCTACTTTCTTTCCCATATTGGTACTGGCTGCCGGTATTTATGGTTCATTCTTATGTGCAGGTTTATATGGTGTGGCTATTGCTGCAGCGGGTATGATGGCAACTACTGCTATGCAGTTAGCTATTGATGCATTTGGTCCTATTGCTGACAATGCCGGTGGTATAGCTGAAATGAGTGAATTGCCAAAAGAAGTACGTGAAAAAACCGATGTGTTGGATGCTGTAGGTAACACTACTGCTGCAACGGGTAAAGGTTTTGCTATTGCTTCTGCCGCTTTAACATCGCTGGCTCTATTTGCTGCGTTTGTTGGTGTGGCAGGAATCAGTGGTATTGATATTTATAAAGCGGATGTACTGGCTTGTTTATTTGTAGGTGCAATGATTCCATTTATCTTCTCTTCACTGGCCATTCGTGCAGTTGGTGAGGCAGCAATGGCGATGGTGGAAGAAGTTCGTCGCCAGTTCCGCACCATCCCTGGTATTATGGAAGGTACAGGTAAACCTGAGTATGATAAATGTGTGGCTATTTCAACTGAAGCATCTATTAAAAAAATGATGTTGCCAGGTGCTATTACAATTGCATCTCCATTGATCATTGGCTTTGCAATGGGGCCTGAAGCATTAGGTGGTTTTCTTGCAGGCGCTACTGTAAGTGGTGTGTTGATGGGTATGTTCCAGAACAATGCAGGTGGCGCATGGGATAATGCCAAAAAGAGTTTTGAAAAAGGTGTTGAGATTAATGGTGAAATGTTTTACAAAAAATCGGAGCCGCATAAAGCCTCTGTAACTGGTGATACCGTTGGCGATCCGTTTAAAGATACTTCCGGCCCATCCATGAATATCCTTATCAAGTTGATGTCAATTGTTTCATTGGTGATTGCCCCTACCCTTGCACAGATGTATGGCACAGGTGGTCACAGCAACAATAAAGAAACAGTGAACGTAACAATTGAACAGAAGATGGAAGGAGAAGAAGGAGAGATGAAATTAGAAAATTCATTTCTTGAAGCATTAAAGGAGGATAAGTTGATTAGTGCTGCAGGCTTTTCTGTAAAATTAAAAAACGATAGTCTTACAATCAATAATGTTTTGCAATCAAAAGAAGTGCTGGATAAATACCGTTCATTCCTGAACGGCAAAACAGAAATGGATGTAAAAGTAAATGTTGAAAAATTTTAAGTTAGAAACTAACCTTATTGTTTGAGAAGTGCTCTTTAGAGCTTCTGATCAAACCATTATCATTGCCCCGGCATTTTTTTGCTGGGGCTTTTTATTTGTGGCTTTTTTAAGAAGCGGTCTAAAAATGATCCTGTTAATTTTTTATGTGGCGGAAAGTGGTCGGTGGAGACACCGACCACGGCGGGCCGCCCCCGCCCTTGCTGCCTGTCGGCAGACAAGGCACCACCATCGGCTTTCACGGGGAATCAAAATTCTTTTTTTAAACAGCTTCCAGGATTAGTATGATTAATACAAAATAGTTTCCCCAAAACCCTCTCTATAAAAAATTGGAATGATGTTTGAACATATCAGGTCTCTGGCTAATCCGGCATTAAAACTTAAAAAAAACTTATATGAAACTGAATTTCAATTCGCTTGCTTCAGGAATTCTTGCTTTTGCAACTATAATCGTATTTGCTTCCAGTTGTCATAAAAAGACCCGCAGCAGCAATGAACAACCCCGATTACAGGTAAGATTAACCGACAATCCTGATCCTAATGTAAAAGAGGTTTGGGTTGATATTCGTGAAGTGCGGATTAAAATGAGTGATGATCAAGAAATCATCCTCAATGGAGCACATCCCGGTATTTATAACCTGTACGATTTAACCAATGGAAGAGATACCATTCTTGCCGATGCCGATATACCCGCAGGTACTATTTCACAAATTCGCCTGGTTTTAGGTGACAATAATTATGTGATTACAAAAGATGGCAGCAGAATTGAATTAACTACTCCAAGTGCCCAACAATCTGGCTTGAAAGTGCAAGTAAAACAAGATGTATCGGGTGGTATCTTATATCGCCTCATCCTTGATTTTGATGCTGCCAAATCAATTGTAAAAGCTGGCAACAGTGGAAAATATATTTTAAAACCGGTATTGAGAATCATTTCATTCCTGCCTTCCGGTGGTAATGTAAGAGGCGTGGTTGCACCTGTTTTTGAAAGAACAACAATTTACGCCATCAATGGGCCGGATACGCTTGCTTCCACTTCAACCAGTATAATCAATGGCCAATACTTTATCAGAAATCTTCCTGCAGGGCCCTACAGTTTTTCATACGTTCCTGATAATATCATTTATAAAAATGCCATGCGGAATGTTCCGGTAACTCTGGGTCAAACAACAGTTGTAGATACAGTAAGACTTGAGCTGAAATAAATTGTCCTTATATCTTTTAAAACCACCGAAGCCGTTCTTTGCGAACGGCTTCTCTATTTAATCTATACCCACTTCTGCTTCCCTGCTGATTCCTGTTAATTTTTTTCAAATTTTATCAACGGTCTGTTTTTTTACGAACAGGATCGTATATTTGGTACGAAACAAGTCGTAAAACATGAACATTAAACAATTAAAGCCAACAGAAAGTGAATTAGAGATTCTCCGGGTATTATGGGAGCGTGGTGAAGCAACGGTAAGAGATGTGCATGAAGTGCTGAGCAAAACCAAAGATGCAGGTTATACCACTACGCTGAAGTTAATGCAGATCATGCATGAAAAAGGAATTGTAAAAAGAGATGAAAGCAATAAAACGCACAGATACATTGCTTTGATTTCCCGTGAAAAAACCCAGAAACAATTTATGGGTAAAATGATCGATACCCTCTTTCAGGGATCTTCCACCCAACTGGTGATGCAGGCATTGGGCAATCACAAAACATCAAAAGAGGAATTAGAGGAAATTCAAAAACTAATTGATAATCTGAAACAGCAGTAATATGCAGCAGTTATTTCAATCTGCTTTTTTACAGGCATTAGGCAAAGCCATTGCCGACAGCATCTGGCAAATGGGATTGCTGTTTCTCATTTATCAACTGCTTGTTTTTATTTTCCGCATCAAACAGGCATCAGCAAAAAATTTCCTGAGCAGTTTGTTTGCTTTAGGTGGATTTGCCTGGTTTATTTCAGGCATCATTGAGCATTGGAACAAACAACTGAATCAAACAGCTTCCCTTGTTATAGAAGATACAAGTATCAACAATACATTGCTGAGTTCTTTTACAAAAGACAACCGTTGGCAATTATTATTTAACTGGCTGGAGTACAAATTGAATTTCATTCTCCCCTATTTATCGGTTGCTTATCTTTTTGTGTTGTTATGGTTTACTGCAAAACTGTTGATTCAATTACAGTCTGCTAATTCATTGCGTAGAAAAGGAATTACCACTGCCAGTGAAGATCTGCAAACCTTCTTTGAATTCCTGGTTGAATCAATGGGTATCAAACGAAGGGTTCAATTGGTCATCAGCCGCCAGATTGATATACCTGCTACACTGGGCTTTTTAAAACCCATTGTTTTATTACCGGCAGCAGCGGTTGCTCAATTAACACCGGCACAGTTAGAAGCAGTATTGCTCCATGAACTGGCGCATATTAAACGCAATGATTATTTCTGGAACTTACTGTTATCCGTTACAGAAACTATGCTCTTCTTTAATCCGTTTGCTTTATTACTGATTGGTATTGCAAGAAAAGAAAGAGAAAACAGTTGTGATGATCATGTCATGAACTTTCAACAAAATGCTGCAGTATATGCAGAGGCATTATTGAATGTAGAGAAAGCAAGAGCAAGAAACCCGCAACTGTTGATGGCACTGGGTGATAACAAGCACCACCTCATGGACAGAGTAAAACGTATTTTAAATTTACCTGCTGAAAAAAATAAGATCAGTACCCGATTACTTGCTCTTGTGTTTTTTACACTTCTGTTTGCAATGACGGGCTGGATCATTAAAGGCAGCACGCATACTACAATTGCCGCAAAAGAGAATAAACCTGCAAAGGATCGTACTGCATACAGAACCAATGCTGTTTACATCAGTCCCGATGCAGTATTGAAGAAAAACGACAAAGCTGTTTCATTGCGTGATGAAAAAAGAAAGATCACGCTGGAATTCAAAAAAGAACTGAATAAAAATGATGAGTTGATTGTATGGAATGAAGAAGATGGCGAGCAAATGAAATTCGACAAAGTGATTTTTAATGACCTCCCTGCTGAATGGATTGAACGTTTTGTACGCCCCGGTATGAAAGTGTTACCTGCTCCTGAAATGAATGAACATGCTAAGGATGTTTTCTTTCATATGGATGGTGATTCTGCATTGCTGCATCCTAATCCTAAACGAAAAAAAGAAGAAGAGGCGTTTTATAAAAAGTTTGAGCAAATGCATGAGTTGAATCAACGTAAAACTTCTAAGCCCGGCCGACCTCCTTATGTTAGAGTACAACAAAACTGGGCAAATGATTCTTTGCTCAGCAAAATGAAAGGTTATTTTTCCGAAGGGTTTGTATGGAAGGAATCTTTTCCTGAA
>JAYUTS010000289.1:0-2469 GCA_043754995.1 Chitinophagaceae bacterium | reverse complement strand
GGTGTTTCACTGCTGCTGAAGCCAATGATGTATGTGAGATCATCGGCAGCAATGGTTCGCTGCGTTTCAGTTTCTTTAACGACAACAGTATTACACTGCAGAGTAACGGCCAAACAACCCGTTTCGATTTTGATCGTCTGCAACATGTACAGCAACCCATGATCGAAGAAGTAGTAAAATACTTTTCAGGTCTTGCACCTAATCCCTGTTCTGCCGAAGAAGGCGCAGAGATCATGCGTTGCATTGAAGCAATGACTAAGTAAATTTCAACACGTAATTCATTGATCATACTTATTAATTCCTTTGTTGATCAGCGACCAACAAAGGCAGTAGTGGAGCAGAGATTATACGGTGGATAGAAAAGATGAAGAAGTAAATATCCCGGCAGATCATATTAATCAAACTGCAACACAGAGGATGTTAGTGAAAGCACAACAGTAATTCACCACAGTAGTATTAAAGCTTCATCAAGGCGTTTGACGGAACATGGCAGTAATATGTTCCGTCTTGACTTTTTGTTTCTTTTGTGTCAAGACAAAAGAAAAGAGTAACCTTTGTGCCTGCACAAATTTATAAAGTAAGTAACGGCTATGCACCAGGTCAGAGACCTGCGCAAGAAAAAGCAAGAAAAACTACATTTGCAACGTGAAAGATTTATTACATAATCCTGTTTACAACGCCTTGCTCTCCGGCGATAACCATCTCAGCTTCGGCAATGAGCAGGTAAAATATTTTAATGAACAGGTGTCGCCCTTTGCTGGCTTCGCAGAAGAGAATACAACAGGTTTTGCAGAACTGCATGAGTTACTTCCTGCAGGTCGTAAAATTTTATATGCTATTCCAACTCCCATTGCCCAACCAACAGGCTGGCAGGTACAACATGAAATAAAAGGTTTGCAATTTATATATGAAGGCAATGAGATCAAAAATGAATTCACGAATGTGTTGCCATTAACAAATATACATGTGGAAGAGATGATTGAATTGGTAAGGTTAACCAAACCCGGTCCTTTCGGAAAAAGAACAATTGACTTCGGTTCTTACTTCGGCATTTTTGATAACGGGAAATTAGTGGCCATGACAGGACAGCGATTGCATGTAGAAAATTATACAGAACTCAGTGCTGTATGTACCCACCCTGATCATTTGGGAAAAGGATATGCAACTGTTTTATTGCAGCATCAGTTGCAGATTATCCTTCGCAATGGGCAACACGCTTTTTTGCATGTACGTGACGAAAATGATCGGGCCATTGCGCTGTATCAACGCCTTGGGTTTATCATTTCAAGGCCAATGAATTTTTATTTTATGAAGAAGGAATAAGCAGTTGCAAATCCACTACAGAGAACTGTGTTATATTACAGCATGAATAAGTGTATCCAAATTGTGAGCTTCATTTTGATCTCATGCTTAGCTTGTCGTTCACAAAAGTCAGCTACATCGGAAGGGATAAAGCTGCACCAAAACCAGGAAACATTCTGGAAAGAATTGCAACAACTTTGTGGCAATGCATACGAGGGAACTGTTATTGCGGCACCTGCGAATGATACTGTGTTTAAAAATAAAAAGTTGTTGATGCATGTAAGAACATGTAATGAAAACATCATCCGTATTCCGTTTGTTGTTGGAAATGATCGTTCACGCACATGGGTGCTTACAAAGAATACAGACAAGCTATTATTAAAACATGATCACAGGCATAAGGATGGATCTGCTGATAGTGTCACAATGTATGGTGGTTACACAACCAATAGCGGAACAACTACGATGCAGATTTTTCCGGCCAATCTTGAAACCACGAATCTCTTACCTGCTGCGGTTGGAAATGTTTGGTGGATAGAGCTCTTGCCGGGTAAATCTTTTACCTATAATCTTCGCCGCATAGGGACAGAAAGGTTGTTCAGCATCCGCTTTGATCTTACAAAAACAGTATCACCGCCAGATGCTCCCTGGGGTTGGAAAGACTGACGAAGAGACCATCGCAAAAAAAAGATATTCAACTCAGCTTTGTATCTTTAAGCAAACAATCAGCATATGAAATTTTTATCGCTGCAACCCTTTGTTCCATCGGGCAATAACTTTGAACAGGCAAGAGATTTTTTTACAGAGCTTGGTTTTAATCTTGTATGGGATATGGGCGATTATGCCGGCTTTGAAAACAATCAGTGCCAATTTATTTTACAACGCTTTGATGATAAAGCCTTCGCTGAAAATTTTATGCTGAGTGTGGGTGTGGAAGATGCAGATGCTTTCCGTGCAGAAGTCATTGCCAAACAACTACCACAGAAATATGGCATCCGCATAGGAGAGGCAAGCAATCAACCTTACGGGAGAGAAGTAAATATTATTGATAATGCCGGTGTATGCTGGCATTTTGTGCAGCAATAATAGTTTAGAAACAAAACGGTTATTTATTTTAATGGGTCAAAAAAGAGCAGTTGCCTTACACAACTACTCTATCAGGAATAA